>NZ_JBRILW010000002.1:0-281090 GCF_052977125.1 Shewanella sp. 30m-14
CAGCAAAATAAGTACTGTTTTATCACCAGCAAAATAAGTACTGTTTTATCACCAGCAAAATAAGTACTGTTTTATCACCAGCAAAATAAGTACTGTTTTATCATCAGCAAAATGCACTAGGCATAATACTCGCCAAGTTCAGCACTCGCATACATCACGCTCAAATAAATGACTGCCACGCACACACAAAGAGGTGCCAAAGACAAATCACATAAATGCCAAAGAGGTGCCACAAGCATGCCTCAGATACGCCGTCCCTATAATGGCTTTAGATAAGCCACTACAGCGTAATTTGATGCAAAATATCCTCAGTTGTCCCTGTTTCCGCCAGCTTAGGAAGCGTCACTCTAATAGCATGTTTATGGTTATCTGCTACCACATCAGTTACAGCATCGATGCCGAGTGTTACGTTGTAACCAAGCTCAAAAGCCTGCATCGCGGTAGACTCAACTCCCATACTGGTCGCTATACCAACAATAACAACTTGTGTAACCCCTAACCCTTGCAGGGTTGCATGCAGCTTGGTATGACTAAAGGCTCCCCAGCTTCTTTTCGTGAACAATATCTCCTCTTCATGACGGTTCAGGTCAGCTATTAATGTCGACCAGTTATCAGCAGTATTGCCAGAACTCACAGCTTGGTCTGTACGCCCCGAGGGACGGCCAGAAACATTAACCAGCACAACAGGCCAATGACGGCGGTGAAAAGCTTCAATCAAGTGGTTAGTGTTTTCAATGACACGCTGTACATCTATAGGATCAGGTAGGGCAACAATGCCATACTGCAAGTCAATTACAAGAAGCGCTGTGTCGTCATCAAGCTTGGTAATAGCCATGTTTAATTTCTCTAAGGTGCTGAGTGTTAGAAAAGTATAGCAACACTTAGATGCTGCACTTTTGTATACCAACATACTGATTCCTCGATAAAACATCTTCTGGGTTAATGTTTTAACCATAAGCTGAGGGAGTATATTAATAAAACGTGTTTCGAATTAATCGAGCCTAATCATAGAAGCCTATAAGCAATATAAGTACAAAAATGCCTACTTTAATCCACAGCAAACACAGATGATGACAGTGTGTATTTGAAAGATGAACTATTGATGATTTTTAATTAATTTCAGCCTTTGACAAAGGTTGACATAGATCACAACTTTGCTTTTAGCTTAAGCGCAACCTAGACTCATCAATCGTTAGCTACCCAGTTCAGAGGTTCAATAATGAGTCACAAATCCAAGCACGGTGAAACAAAAAAAGAAGATCATAAAACCCATAATCATGGTCATCAGCATACTGCCGAAGCACAACATGAGCGTATGGAACATAGATATGATGATGGGAATGAGCATAAGCACAATAAAGATCATCATGCATCACGAGACCATGAAAAAAGCCACCCGCACACTCAACATGGTGGAAACCCTACAGGCCATAAACATTCAGTGCAAACCCATGATGATCGTCATGAACATGATGAACATAAGCACCACAAAGTAAAAAAACATGACCATAAAGAATCATCTCGAGAACACCATAAAACAGGCCATAAAGACTAATTAATATTGTAATGCTCGTAAGCTGACATGGTAGTAAGAGACTCTTACTGCCATGCTTACAATAAAAAGTGTAACACCTGAAATAACGAGCCCTCATTAAAACTCAATCAACCCTCTTATCAATCAGTTATGCCAATGTGACGGTTCATGGCAGCCCGGCTTAATTCACTAAAGCTAAATCCATATCGAACAAAAACCTAAACCCTAGGCCTCCAGCATACTGAACTCATTAAAAAAGAGCCCAAGAGTAACGGCCAATCTCAATCAGTAACATCATAACAAACAGAATTTTGATAACTTTGTTGCCCCCCTTCAACGCTATGCGTGTACCTATTTGCGAGCCAATAAGAGTGCCAAGCATCATAATTAACGCCAGTTTAATATCAAAATATCCATGACTGATAAACCAAACTAACGCACTGACATTAAACAGGGTTGATAACACTTGAGATGACGCCATCGCATGAAGAAAATCCATACCAAAGGCACGAATATTACCGAGTATAATAAAGGTTAACGTTGCAGGACCAAACATGCCTTGATAGAAGCCAAGTATAGCGCCCATTACCGCACTCACTCCCCTTTGGTGCTGGTGAAACAATGGTTCAACAGCCTTCTCTCCCATCTCTTTATTACGGAAGGTATAGATAGCCAGTGCAATCATAATCACTAATAAAATAGGCTTAAACCAAGACTCTGACACATCATCTAGCAAGGAGGAGCCAATAAAGGCAAATATACAGCCACTAATGATGGCAGGGACAATTAACCGCCAAGGTAAATCCATTGAAAATGCATAGCGCCTAACATTATTAACACCACTTGCCAGCATCGCTAGCTTGTTGGTACCAATCACAATTGGAATTGCGACACCTGGCATAGCATTAAATAATGCCGGTAGTTGTAATAGTCCGCCGCCACCGACTGTCGCCTGTGCTATACCGCTTATAATCGCAATCATGCCCAAATACAGATATTCAGTAATAGACACAGCTATGTCTCCTTTAGTTATTTGATACAAGCGTAGTCAAAAGATAGCGATTGAGCATAAGGACTTAGAAACTTTAATGCGGCGTAAGTAACAGTTTCCCTTATATTATTAATACTAAGTGCAAATAATGCGCACTCGGCCCTATCTCCACAGCAAAACTGTCGCGGCGATCCTATACTTTTGTCTCTCATCTAGGCTTTGGAGTTCCCATGACAAAAAAAATCAACTTGGCAGTTCTACTCACTATGTCGCTTGCCACTATAGCGGGATGCACCAGCCCCAACCCGTATGGGGACGCTTACGGAGCAGCAGAAACACAAACAATTGGGCAGGTGTATTACGGTACGATAGTCAAAGCAGAACCGGTGACGATTGCTGAATCAGATAAAACAAACGTTATAGCAATGATTGCTGGCGCAGCAATCGGAGGGATCCTAGGCTCCGAGATTGGCGGCGGAGCGGGATCGGATATTGCGGCAATTGGCGGTAGTGTCGCTGGTGGATACGCTGGTAGCGAAATCGCTGATAAAACAGGTGAGCGCAATGGCGTAAATCTGACGATTCGCTTGGATGATGGACGCGTTATTTCTATTGTTCAAGAAGTTAATCCAAACATGATTTTCCAACAAGGTGAAGCTGTACAAATTAATGTCGACGGTAATACCGCAAGAGTAGAGCCACGTTGATCAACGAGTTGTTATGCCTCTAGCGCGAGGCATAGCACATGGTCTTGTATGCTCCCGACATACATAAGACATTTCCTCCATCTCTGGAGGTCAGATGTGGTGAATGTCATTAATGCACGACTATATGGATATAGGCGGTAGAGTAACGCAAGAGCAGTTACCGAGGAGCATTTAATGACCTTGTCTCTATGCCGCTAAACTCTCGCTGAACGACCAAATCTTTATACTGATTGGTATAAGTCACAGGACGTAATGACAGGGCCCAGACATAAAAGCAGACTCTTTTAGCAGCGAAATATGTAGATGCGAGCAGCTATTTTGACGTAAAAAAAATAGATAAAAAATTGAGCGCCCCATTATAAATCGTTAAGTTTCCGTACAGCATTCTGTTGCTATATTAATTATCAAGTTAACAAGATTAAGCAGAGGCGACAGATGAAGCAATTAACTAAAATGCTAGCAACCGCTGTAAATATGTCAGCAACAGCAGTGAAAACGGCAACCACTATCGCTCTAACCTTATTTATCTCAATGGGCAGCGTTCACGCCTCACCAAATACGGCTGTAACCGCCAATCTAGTCAGCTCAAAAACTGATGACAACTTGCTAATTTGCCAATATCAAACACTCTCTTCTAGCCATTTTCAGGTGTTTGACAAGGTTTTAGACAATGAATCTGCCTGCCCAACTAACATGCAGGTCGCCTACGAGCCAATGCTAAGCAGTGCCGAAAAGGCGCAGCTCAAACTCAGCCTGAATCAATAAATTCAAACCGTGAGCTTCAATGGTGAGCAAAGGCATATTATCGATATAAATCAGCAAGTAAGTCTTGTTAGTACATTCTCTGCAGAGTTACAGTCAGCCCAACAGACTTAAGCCATAACGATAGGCTTGGGTGTTTTTCAAGGTAGTTGTCATCAATTTATACAGCTGAGAGAAAGCTAGCATGTCGATTCAAGATGAGTATTTCGTTTTTTCAAATGACTACTCCAAAGTCAGTTTTGTGGTCAATATGAACGATACTCGCAGACTGAGGATATTAAGAGACCAAGCAATATCAACAACAATACCTGCGAGTTTTGAATGTAAAAGCCTGAAAACCTTTAAACCTATCGCGGCGAAATTTGATATTTCAGCTAGTACCAAGCTACTGTTTGATATGGATTATGCAAAGCCCTTCGTGGAGCTGAATTTATAGTAAGAACTCTGTTGTTCCCGCTAAGATTCAAGATAAAGATTATCTTTACCTTCACTGCTACAACATCATTAACATTCTTGATGATGAGGTAGGTTTTGACTTTGAAGAGCTAAATTCTACTCCTTTAGAAAATAGGCTCGTATTTAAACCCTCATTTGAGTCAATCATGGTGTTTTTTCATCAGTCAGTTGTTAACGCCATTGAAGCAATAAAACCTTCTATATACGCAAAACCAATCAAAGTATCTGATTGGACAATAGAGCAGGAAATGTCCTAGGTATAAAACCTGCTCGCAGAGCGATTCATTTGCTTATCTAGTTAATAACTTATTAAATTAGCGTTTTAAAAATAAACGTTTAAATATACCGCTTATAAAACTTGTTAAGCTAAATAAGCAATTTATAAACAGCAGCCTTTCATGCAGCCATGAGTAAACACATCACCTCAAGTTTAGTCATAACATGCAAGATTCGCTCGCAAAAAAATAAGTCAATTTTCCGACTTAAGTCAATAACTTAACATAAGCAATACCAACTGACTCTTATTTATTCTATTGAGCTTTAAGCCATTAAAAACTGAGTGTGTTACGGCTGTCTACCTGATATCTTCGCCGAGAATTAGTTTCTTATATTAGCAATTCATATGGCGACCCATACAGCTAACTTAGTGGTTACCATGGCGCTTATAGGCCACTAACTCTCTAATCAATACCAAAGTGTGCTGGTTATTCTTGGACTTTAACAATTAAGTGCCATCGATAACGCACACTTTTAATTACTGATGAATTTATCTGTAAAAGATAAATGAATAAAAGAAGAGCTAAATCTTGATAAAAATAAATAAAATAACTATCGCATTGACCAGCGTTATGTTCAGTGGATACCTGTATGCCGCTGACGCAACGCTAACCTCAGGTGTTGTCACTTTTGTTCCGGGAGAAACAAAAGTTCAGAATGGCGATACCGTTGCTTTTAATGGCGAGTGCTTTATTGCCAAAAACACCCCAGGTGTTTGGGAATCACCAAATGCTGGTTCATGGTTTTGGGATACCACAGTCTGTTCGGGCGAACCAGAACCTGAACCAGAACCAGAGCCTGAACCTGAGCCAGAACCTGAGCCAGAACCGGGCGACATCATTGCCTTTATCCCAGGTCAAACCAAGGTTAACAATGGCGATATAGTCTCTTATGCTAACCAATGCTTTATTGCTAAAAACAATCCAGGTGTATGGGAAACCCCAAGTGCAGACTCGTGGTTTTGGCAGTTAACCGAGTGTTCAGGTGAACCTGGTGAGCCGGAACCAACCGAATTATCAATTCTATCTCCAGTAGCCGGTCAGGTATTAAAAGCGGAAGCAGCAACAAGCATCCAAGCAAAAGTTGATGGTGAACTCGCTGCAAAAGTTGAATTTTGGGCTAACAATCAAAAACTGTCTCAAAAAGCCATTAACCCAAGCCAGACGATTTACTCGCAAAGCTGGACACCAACTGAAGCAGGCAGCGCCACAGTTAAGGTATTTGTATTCGATAAAAATAACCAAAAAATCGAACAACAATCTGTTGTGGTAACCGTAAAAGCGGATGCTGAAGAAGACTTTACCGCACCAGTAGTGAGATTTATTGCCCCTAACAATGGTGCAATTTTTAATGAAACTGAGACAGTGTCTATTTCTGTTAATGCCACCGATGTTGATGATGATTTAACTAAGCTGGTTATTAAAGCTAATAACGCGCAAATTTGTTCGTTTAATGCCACCAATGCAGCCACCTATGCGTGCAACTGGCAGCCGACTCAAGAAGGCAAGGTAACACTTAAAGCGATTGCCACCGACGCAGAAGGCCTAACTTCAACAGTGAGTGTGAGCATTACTGTAGAAGCTGAAGAACTTACCGCACCAGTGGTGAAGTTCATTGCACCAAGCAATGGTGCAAGCTTTATTGATACAGAGACCGTCTCTATTGCTGTTAATGCCACTGATGCTGATGATGATTTAGCCAAACTGGTTGTTAAAGCCAATAACACACAAATTTGTAGCTTTGATGCCGATCAAGCCGCAACATTTACCTGTGACTGGCAGCCAACGCAAGTGGGCGGCGTCACTCTAAAAGCTATCGCCACTGATGCTGAAGGGCTTTCTTCAAATGTAAGTGTAAACATCACTATTGAAGAAGACGTTATTGACCCGCCAGTCACACCACCAGGTGGACTATGTGCTGATTTCAATGTTTACCCAGACTGGACGCGTGTTGACCATGCTACCGGTGGCGACATTATGGTGCATAACAACATCGCCTACTCAGCGATTTACTGGACACAAACAGTTCCTGGTAGTGACAGCTCATGGGCACTTCACTTAAATTGTGACGGCACAGAGCCAGGCACCGCACCACTGCTTTCACTGCCAAACCCGATGGACCCTGTTCGTCTAGAAGTGGCTGGCTGGCCAAACACCTTAGTAGTGGCTAGCCCATCGACTACTGCTCCTGCGACATTGACAATCAAAACCAGTAACAGTGCAGAACTGGCTGATGTTAACAAGTTAACAGCGGCTTTCGTGTCAATCATGGAACTGGCTGCACAGACAGAGTCAGCATCGATTATCATCAGCACTGATGTGCTTGATAAAGCCACCCAAGATAAAGCTTTAGTAACAAGCAGCATTGCGGTTCAAGACGCGCTAATCAAGGCGATGGATATCACAGGCAATAGCATTGATCTTGATGACATCAACGCGCTAAGCAACGACCTGAAGGGTTGGGCTCACGCTCACCAGCTGATCATTACCACTCTAGCGCCACAAGCAACCTATGGCTGGTCTTTAAGTATTGGTGACTTTGCTTTTGATACGCATTCTGGTCGCCAGTCTGTTTGGGATGAAGCATCGGTATTCACCGCCGATCTACTCGATAAGCTTGAGCTATATCAAGCTGACGCTGCAAACAAAGCTGACTTTGTTGCTTTCACTAAATCTAGCTCAACGCAGGCCTTATCAAGTGAGCAATGGCACAATGCGCTAGAGTACGTAAAGCAAGTGACTGACTTTGTTAACACGCCTGCAATGCTGAAAAGTATTCCAACTGACCAAGCTGCTAGTTACTTTATGGGTAACAACACCAGCAAACCGCAAATTCGTAAAGCGGCATTCAGCAACGTATTTGCTATTTTGTTTGACAAAGATTCTGAACAATTGACCAGCAAAATTGCACATTACCAAGATGCTAAAATGCCACTGTACTATGTTGGTAAATCAACAGAAAATGGCAAGTTAACCATCATTGATGCGTTAAACCGCGAATTGGCAAATGCTGAAGAGTCAATGAACAACACTGCATTCCTATATGAAACGCCTCAATCACAATGGGTTCCGTCTACCGTTTACAAGTGGGCTGACTTCATGACGGGCTTAAATGCAATGCATAACGTTGGTGTAGCGGGTAACAAGTTCTGGCTACTCGATGAAAATGTTGATGATGCAACCAACATCAAATATGCAAAAGTGGCGATTGCAGCCTTCTTAGCACAAAGTATGCAAGAAACGATTCGCTACAATGCGTGTGATGAGAATAACTGGGCTGAAATTAAATACGGTGCAGCCACAGATTACCCAATGTCAGCGAGCTGTGGTCAACTTGATCAGAAATATGCAGATTACGGTGTTAACCCAGACTCTGGTTTAGATCACGCTTACTCTTGTCCCCGTGACAACAAGATGGAAGTGAGTGCACTAACTCATGCTAAATGGTACGGCGCTCCTGCTCCTGTTTTCGCTGCACCAAATGCAGTACTTGAAGAACGTGGTTTGCTTGTTAACGGTAACGTTGGTCGTTGGACAAATAGCGGTCACTGTAATGACGTACCAACATCAGTAGATGGCTCTAAGCAAGTATGGGAACGTGACGAATGTAAAACTTACGTTGACCAAAAAGCAGGTAAGTTCATCTGGGATGGTAGCAGCCAAGAAGACGTGGAAGGTTGTGGTTGGTGGGGCCGTGGCGTGATTCAAACTACAGGACGCCAAAACTTCGGTACGCTGAACCACTACTTAGGTCGTTCACACATTGACCCAGAAAATATTGGCAAAACCATTGATGGTGTTGTGGTTGAAGCGCCACCAGCGAACCCGCTATATGCAGAGCTAGATTTCTGTTCAAACCCAGGCTTAATTTGTAGCTCTGAAGAGAATAAAGAAATCAAATGGATTGCAGGTCTGTTCTACTGGGTTACCTCAGTACAAGCCTACCCTGACGAAAGCGGCCAATACGGTGGCTGGAACTACCACAACGAACTGAAAAAGTATGTTGAAGGTGGTATGAAAGGCACCGACTTTATTGATGATGTTTCTGGTATCGTTAACCGTGGTTGCCCTGATTTAACCTGTTCAACCGGTGACGTGCACAACGTCAAAGAGCGCCGTGAGAACTTTAAGTTAGTACTAGAGCAGCTAGGTTTGACTCCGCAATAAGCGCTTAACGCGATAACTTTTCTAGCTAAACATAATAGTTAAAAATAATAGTTAAACATAAAGCCAGTCAGTGCAAACTGACTGGCTTTTATCTGAGTTCAATTCCGAAGTGCGGTACTCGGCTCTATCAAACTAGCCATATCAAAAAAGATAGTCACCACACTAAATCATTAACAGCTTCATTTTTAGAGCGTTATACCCCTCTATACGCAACTTGGGCACCGTCTTGGGAAATGACTTTATCCCCTTGGATCACAATACCAAAGCCATGCTCTTCATCCCAAGCACATTCAAAAATCATCCCAACGGCATTTTTGTCTGGGTGATGTAAAATAAATCCGGACAGCTGCATTAACTTAAAGATATCCCCAGCGCGCATATCGGCTTCATTCACCTCGCCGACACAGGTTTCGTAAGTTTCTGAATCTTCGTCAAACACATCTAGAAATTCAGAATCTTCAAGCAGCTCTTGGTAGTTTTCATTAACATAATCGCAGACCAATGCATAAATGCGCTTTTCATTATCAATGAACCATTGTGTCATGCTATCGGCAATAGCCAGATCTTCTTGGGTGAGAAATTCAACACTGCCGTAGGCTTTAAAATCATGCCAAGCATTCAGCCCCGTTGTGCCTTCATGAAACTCTTCACCTTCTTTCCAAGTAATATTTATTGTTTTCATAATAGACTCGTAAAAAGAGAAGATTATATTTGAAGTGATTGCACAATAATGTGTGGTTAAAGCGCAAAAAAGAATTTTTGTCATAGAAAACAGAGTGAAATAAAAAGACAGGACAGCCATATCTTTTGTGCTTTAGCACATCCTCTACTAGGCTTTGTAGTACCTCCTCTTGGCCTAGTCTAGGATCGCGATTATGACCTCTGCTCGACGAACTTTGATAGATCCTGAATCGACTCCTTTCTATCACATCATAAATCGTTGTGTCAGAAGAGCATTTCTCTGTGGCGAGGATAAGCTTACAGGTAAAAGCTTTGAACATAGGCGTGGCTGGATTGTCGATAAAATCAAAGCGCTTTCAACTATCTTCTGTATCGATATTTGTGCCTATGCTGTCATGAATAATCACTATCATTTAGTCCTTAAAATCGAAACTGACAAAGCTAAATCATTGAGTAACAAAGAGGTCATTAGTCGATGGTGTAAAATCACTAAAGGGCATCCTGTTGCAACCAAATACATGAATGGTGAGACATTAATTGAGGGTGAGCGTTTACTACTTGATGGATTATTAGCTGAGTGGCACCAGCGTTTATCGAGTATATCGTGGTTTATGCGTTGTCTTAATGAGGAGGTAGCGCGTAGGGCAAATCGTGAAGATGAGTGTAAGGGGGCATTCTGGGAAGGAAGGTTTAAGTCTCAAGCCCTGCTCGATGAACAGGCATTACTTGCATGTATGATGTACGTGGATTTAAACCCTATTAGAGCAGGAATAGCAGACACACTTCAAACTTCTGAGTTCACCTCTATTCAAGAGCGTATTACCGAGTTAAATTCGCTTGATAGCAACACCAGCAAGCCAACTCCCCCCACCAAGTCCACCAATCAAGAACCAGAACTTGCTGTTGACGATCCCTTAAAACCACTCGCTAAATTTGATGGTTCAACCCATCTTGCTAGTCAATCGGGGATCCCATTTCACTTTTGTGACTACTTAGAGCTTATTGACTGGACTGGCAGAGCGATTCGACATGATAAAACAGGCTTCATAGATTCAAAACGACCAAAATTACTCAATGAACTCGGTATTGCACCTGATGTATGGATAACCTCGGCCAAAGAGTTTCGTCGTCAATACAGTGGAGTTAGCGGCCGTTGGGACGCTATGTGTGAGTTCAAAAGGCAGCAGAAAAGCGGAAAGTGGAGCAAGGGAAAAGCTTGTAGTAATGCACTTCATCCGTCGCCTTAGTTAGTAGAGGCATGAGCTAGCGACTCACCCCAAAGCCAACAACCGATGCCCTCTTCCCACAGACTTGGCAACCGCATTAACCACAGCAACCAACCTACCCTTTATCGCCTGTTCAATCCCAACACCTGCCTCAAGCAGGTCTGCAACCGCAATAAAAGCCGTGGTGTTTAAGCTACTGCTGTCGTAGCAATAGGCATAACCATCCTCGACTCTCCATTGAGCCGCAGCGCACTCTTCACTAACATCCAGCCCTTTATCTTCCAAGCTCCTAACCAAAGTAAAATCGAAAGCTAAGATACAGGCTTCATCGCCATACCAATCTGCTTTCAGCGCTTGAAAGTTAATCCACATTTCAAGCTCAACCAGCAACGGCTTAAGCGAACTAGAAAAGCCGCTATCGGCGCTAATCGTAATCGGAAGTTGTTCTTGCATAGTCGCTGCTGCCTTTGTCATTTCGTCTGCCGTCATTAGGTCTGACTCTATTTATAAGCTAGATTTTGCTAGCTGTTTCTACTCGATGCAACCATCAACGGTTCTAAACCCCAGCCAATAAAAAAGCGACCAAAAGGTCGCTTTTTCAATTCTATAACTACCGGAAACCACCAAACTCACAGTTTCCGTAATTGCGTCGCTGGCGATGCTAATGCAAGGCGAACCGAAGGCTCTAGCCCGGAGTTGACTCCAGTCAATGAGGACTGGAGCCGAGGTTCAACGTAGCAGTAGCAAGCCCAAGCAGCAATTAAAAGATTACTCGTAGTCGGAGATTGGAGCGCATGAACACATTAGGTTACGGTCACCAAACACATCATCAATACGGTTAACCGTTGGCCAGAACTTGTTCAGCTTCACCGCTGCCGTTGGGAACACGGCTTCTTCACGCGTGTAAGGACGCTCATCAAACGCTGGGTCCATGATGTCAGCTAGGGTGTGCGGCGCGTTGTGTAGCGGGTTGTTGTCCGCTGGCCACTCGCCTGCTTCTACCTTGGCGATTTCGCCGCGAATAGACACCATTGCCTCGATGAATCTGTCTAGCTCAACCTTAGACTCTGATTCTGTTGGCTCAATCATCAAGGTTCCCGCCACTGGGAAACTCATGGTTGGCGCGTGGAAACCATAGTCATTTAGACGCTTAGCGATATCCATTTCGGTCACGCCAGATGCTTCTTTAAGTGGACGCAAATCGATGATGCACTCGTGGGCAACACGGTCGTTACGGCCGGTATAAAGTACTGGGTAATGCGCCGACAGTTTCTTCATCATGTAGTTAGCATTAAGCAGTGCTACTTGCGTTGACTGACGTAGACCTTTTTTACCTAGCAACTTGATGTACATCCAAGTGATAGGCAAGATGCCTGCGCTACCAAATGGCGCGGCTGATACTGCGCCATTGTTGTCAGACTCAAGACCATGCTTAACCACCGCGTGACCGGATAGGAATGGCGCAAGGTGCTTTTTAACACCGATTGGGCCCATACCTGGTCCACCGCCGCCATGTGGGATAGCAAAGGTCTTGTGTAAGTTAAGGTGCGATACGTCTGCGCCAATAAAGCCTGGTGATGTTAGGCCTACCTGTGCGTTCATATTAGCGCCATCTAGGTAAACTTGACCGCCGTGATCATGGATCACATCGCAAATTTCAGCGATGGTCTCTTCGTACACGCCGTGCGTCGACGGGTAAGTGACCATGATGCACGATAGGTTGTCAGCCACTTCTGCCGCTTTGGCGCGAAGATCAGCCATGTCGATGTTGCCGGCTTTATCACAAGCCGTGACCACGATTTTCATGCCTGCAAGCTGCGCAGAAGCGGGGTTAGTACCGTGCGCCGATTGTGGGATTAGACAGATATTTCTGTGCGCGTCGCCACGTGACTCATGGTATTGCTTAATTGCTAGAAGACCCGCGTATTCGCCCTGCGCGCCTGAGTTAGGCTGCAGTGATACCGCGTCGTAACCTGTGATATCAATTAGCCATGCAGATAGCTCTTCAAGTAGCTGCGCGTAACCTTGCGCCTGATCTTGTGGGCAGAATGGGTGCATGTTGCCAAATTCTGGCCATGTAATCGGCGCCATTTCGGTTGCTGCGTTTAGCTTCATGGTGCACGAACCCAATGAAATCATTGAGTGGTTCAGGGCTAGGTCTTTATTTTCAAGACGCTTGATATAACGCATCATTTCCGTTTCGCTCTGGTAACGGTTAAATGTTGGGTGCGTTAAGATGGCATCTTTACGGATAAGTTCGCTTGGGATTGACGTGCTGCCGTTAGCAATAATCGCTGCATCAAGTGCTGCAATATCAGCGCTACCGTTTGAGCTATCGTCATCACCTAGGATAACGGCAATTAGCTCAGCAACATCGCTGCGAGTCGTGGTTTCAGACAAACTTAAACCCACAATGCCATCACTGTCGATGCGCAGGTTTAGGCCAGCAGCAGCAGAGCGTGCTTGTACAGCCGCAACGTCTAAGCCTTTAATTGACAGGGTATCGAACCAAGTGTTGTTCACGAGCTCAACGCCTTTTGCCGTTAGTGCAGCGGCAACGATGTCGGTTAGACGGTGAATGCGCTCAGCAATGGTCTTAAGGCCTTGTGGACCGTGGAATACCGCATAGAATGATGCCATGTTGGCAAGTAGCACCTGCGCGGTACAGATGTTTGAGTTAGCTTTTTCGCGGCGGATATGTTGCTCACGAGTCTGCATTGCCATACGCAGTGCGCGGTTACCACGAGTATCTTGTGATACACCGATAATACGACCCGGTAGTGAACGCTTATATTCGTCACGGGTCACAAAAAATGCAGCGTGTGGCCCACCAAAGCCCATTGGCACACCAAAGCGTTGTGAGTTACCCAATACTACGTCAGCGCCCATAGAACCTGGCGACTTAAGCAAGACAAGCGACATCATGTCGGCTGCAACCGATACCAGCGCCTTTTTCTCATGTAGCTGAGCAAATAGCTCAGTGAAATCGTTAATTTGACCTAGGCGGTTGGTGTACTGAAATAGCGCACCAAATAGCTCGTAGTTAACAGCGTCCTGTGCAGGGCCGACAATAACCTCAAAACCAAAACACTCGGCGCGAGTTTTAATCACGTCAACCGTTTGTGGGAACACATCGTCTGCCACAAAGTAGATGTTAGCTTTTTTCGCTTTAGAGACACGCTTAGATAGCGCCATCGCTTCTGCGGCAGCTGTGGCTTCATCAAGCAGTGATGATGAAGCGAGATCAAGACCAGTTAAGTCCATTGATACTTGCTGGAAGTTTAGAATCGCTTCAAGGCGGCCTTGAGCAATCTCTGGCTGGTAAGGCGTGTAGGCGGTGTACCAACCTGGATTTTCTAATACGTTACGCTGGATAACACTCGGTACTTCAGTGCCGTGGTATCCCATACCAATGTAGCTCTTGAAGACTTTGTTCTTGTCTGCAATTTTACGGATATAAGCTAAGCCTTCCGCTTCACCACACGAATCGCCAACCGCTAAATCACGGTTTAGCAAGATAGCGCCGGGTACGATTTGAGCGGTGAGATCTTCTAACGATTCAGCACCAACAAAATTAAGCATCTCTTGCTGCTGATCAGCACCTGGGCCAATGTGACGGCGTAGAAATAGTTCGTGCTGCTCTAACTGCGTAAGGGTTTCTTTGGTCATGGGTAACCTAGTTCCTATTTGCCAGTATCCTGCCTGTAGGGGGCGGTGCTACCGGTCTCTTTAGTTTAGAATTCGATTGTTGTTTGGCTTATGTACGTTTGCTTGAATAGCTTGGCAAACGTCTCTCGGCTCACACACTTTGACTGAAATATTATTAATTACATGTCTTTAGCTTTTGCGGCATAAGCCATATAACGAACAAAGCCCCACTCAGCGATGAGTTGGGGCTTTGTTTATCATCGACGCTTATTCTTCATCGATAACTGCTTGATAACCTTCGGCATCAAGCAAGTTGTCTAGTTCAGTAAGGTCGGTTGGCATAACGCGGAAGAACCAACCATCACCAAATGCATCGCTGTTAACTAGCTCTGGAGAATCTTCCAGCGCTTCGTTAACGGCAATCACTTCGCCAGAAAGCGGTGCGTAGATGTCTGACGCCGCTTTTACAGATTCAGCTACTGCGCAGTCTTCACCCGCGCTTACGTCGTCGCCCACTTCTGGAAGCTCAACGAACACCATGTCACCCAAAAGCTCTTGAGCGTGCTCACTGATACCGACTGTGTAGCTTCCGTCTTCTTCTTTACGGATCCACTCGTGAGAAGAAGCATATTTAAGTTCAGCTGGGATATTGCTCATTGGTCTAAATCCTTATTCGATGTTCTAATTCTGTATTTAATAAGACGTTACACTGACTTGCCTGTAAGGCTTATATCAATTTTTGCACCTTTTTTACATCATAAGTGCAGCGATTTCATCTACTTTTTGACGTTTGCCACATTGTTTTAGTTCAACGAGGTAAATCTATTATTTTGTACGCTTTATTAAGCATTAGCTAAAAATAGATGAAATCGTCAATTTTGCTCTATCTTACATGCTGCGAATAAGCTTTCTATTCGCAGTATCACAAACCTTTTTCTGAGCTATTCAAACTCAGTAGCCATTATATGGTGGGGTTAGCCGATAGTTGCTTTGGATTCTAGGAGAAAGCGCGCAGTTGATAAGCATCAATGAGCACTTTCGACAACGAAGCCAATGCAAATAGCTATAAACCCACCAATATAATTAGAATGCTTGTTTACCGTTACGTACAAACGACGGTGCGATAACCTTTACTGGTACACGCTTTTTACGCATTTCAACTTCAGCTACGTCACCAATGCTGCGCGGTACGCGAGCCATGGCAATTGAGTAACCGAGTGTCGGTGAGAAAGTACCACTTGTGATGGTACCTTGCTGCTCAACACCGTCGCTATCGGTAAAGAATACTGACATGCCGTGACGGATAACGCCTTTAGCATCCATGATGAGGCCAACAAGTTTGTCGGTACCTTCAGCTTTAATCTTTTCTAACGCTTGGCGACCGTTAAAGTCGCGATCCGCTGGCTCCCACGCTACCGTCCAGCCCATATTAGCGGCTAGTGGGTTAACGCTTTCGTCCATATCTAGGCCGTAAAGGTTCATGCCTGCTTCTAGACGAAGGGTGTCACGTGCACCTAAGCCGCATGGGCGAATGTCCGCGTCTAAGAATGCTTGCCATAGGGCTTCGGCTTCTGATTCTGGTACGATAACTTCGTAGCCTGTTTCGCCGGTATAACCAGTGGTTGCGATAAATAGTGAGTCTGCTTGTACACCAAAGAATGGCTTCATACCTTCAATGGCAGCGTTTTGCGCGGCGTTAAATACTGTGGCAGCTTTTGCCTTAGCATTTGGGCCTTGAACGGCGATCATCGCCAGCTCTGGACGCTCGGTAACTTCAACGCTAAAACCGTTAACTTGCTCATTGATCCAAGCTAGGTCTTTTTCGCGTGTTGCTGAGTTAACAACAATACGGTACTCGGTATCTGATAGGTAATAAGTGATAAGGTCGTCGATGACGCCGCCGTTATGGTCAAGCATACCGCCATATAACGCCTTACCCGGAACTTTAAGCTTAGCGACGTCATTGGCTAGCAATTTACGTAAAAAGGCACAAGCGTCGTCACCAATCACATCAACAACTGTCATGTGAGAAACGTCAAACATACCGGCGTCCTGGCGAACCGCGTGATGCTCTTCAATTTGTGAACCGTAGTTAAGTGGCATATCCCAACCGTGGAAATCTACCATTTTGCCGTTCGATTCTAGATGCTTGTTAAAAAGTACAGTTTTGTTAGCCATTTTTATCCCTTCTTTGGGGTCTTCTAGTCTGCTGCTGATCCCCGCTCTTTATATAGAGTACTGTGTAGGGTACTCGAGTCAGCTATGGGGTTCAGATTAATGTCGTCGTATTAAAATGCGGCGAAATTATACCTTGAGACGCTACTTTGTATACAAAAGAATTTTCTAATCCGAACAGTTTTGTCATTAGTTTTTCTCATTATGAATTTGTGAAAATTTCACACAAAAACAGCTTTCACCAACAGCACTAAAACAAACCCATGAAATTAAAGGCTTATTTAGATTCAACTAATGAGTCAAAATTGTTAACTCTGTTTGCGCTTACACAGGCTCGGCAAGTTGTTCTTGTTGCCTAGCGCCTGTTGAATAAACAGTGTTTTCAATGGCGCAAAATTATCAACGATATTTAAGCCCAGATCGCGAATGGCTTTTTTAATCGGGTTAGTGCCTTGGAATAATTTTTTAAACCCTTCCATTGCCGCTATCATCTCAAGCGCCTCGGCTTTACGCCAACGCTCTAAATCTCGCAGGTGACGATAATCACCAATGTCTTTACCTTGGTTTTTAAGCTCGCTTACCACCTCGACGATGCTGGCAGCGTCGAGAAAACCTAAGTTAACACCTTGACCTGCGAGCGGGTGAATGGTGTGAGCGGCGTCGCCCGCAAGGATCAAGCGCGGCCGTGCAAAGTGGCGTGCGTAACGCATACGCAAAGGAAACGATTGGCGTTCACTTTCGAGGCTGCACATACCAAGGCGACCATCGAATGCGGCGGTTAAGGCGCGCTCAAAGCTCACCTTATCTAATGCTAAAAGCTGCTGTGCTTTTTCTGGCGAAACTGACCACACGATTGAACACAGATCTTTTTCATATAAAGGTAGAAACGCTAATGGGCCTTCTTTATCGAATACTTGTCTTGCGGTGTCGCCGTGAGGCAGTTCGGTGCGAATGGTGGCCACTATGGCGTGGTGATTGTAGTCCCAGAAGGTCATGGGGATTTTACATTGCTCGCGCACCCATGAGTTGGCGCCGTCTGCAGCAATCACTAATGCGGCACTTAAGTTGTCGCCATTATCTAAGGTTAACCAGGCTTCTCGCTCGCCAAAGGCGATTCGCTCTAAACGCTGGTTTTCGATATAGGTCAACTCACTAAATTCTGAGGCGCGCTCAGCAAGTGCAAAGGCGATGGCCTCGTTTTCGATAATTGAGCCTAGGTGAGTTTCGCCCAGTGAATGCGCATCAAAATCGATTTTACCTAGGCTGTCTTTATCCCACACCTGCATTTTTTGGTAAGGACTCACTCTTGCTGCAGCCAAGTAAGGCCAGGCACCTAAGTTGGTAATAAGTTGCTGGCTAGCTTTATTAATGGCGCTAACCCTAAGTTTTGCTGGGCCCGATACCGCTTGGGTGTGGCCTGCATCAATCACCACGACTTTAATGCCTTCCATTGCTAAGCCAATAGCCGTTGCTAGGCCAACCATGCCTCCGCCAACGATGGCAACATCATAAGTTTGCGTGCTTAACATCTTTTACCCTTACTCATTAAAACTGCTTTTGACCTAAAAACACGATTAATCGTACTGTTTAATCTCGCGCAGGCTATCTTGCCACGCGAGTGGCTAACTTTGGAGCCAGCCCATTGCTTTTTGCGCCACGGGAGCTTTTAGCGGTGGGAACCATGACAGTAATCGCAAGCCTAAATTACGCCCAATCACTAATGGCCAATGATCATTTGAAAACCCGCGCACGAGAAACTCAATATTATTCATGGTGCTTTTTCTATCGTCATTACGCCTTGCAAGGTAGGCGTGGGTGACGCTTGTGCCGCCCAAATCGATAGTCCCTTCGGGGTTAGCAAGCGCTAACTTGGTTAGCGCTTTTTCAATCACATCAATCAAGCACACCACATCACGTAGACCTAAGTTAAAACCTTGGCCTGCAATAGGATGTAGCGTTTGCGCCGCGTTACCTAAAAATACCGTGCGATGGTAAATCGGCCTTGGCATATACGACAGCAACAGCGGATAGCTATAGCGGTTGCCGATATCGATAAAGCGTCCAGCCCGGTAACCAAAGGCTTGCTGCAATTGCTCAATAAACTCGGCTTTGGGGGCAGCTAGTAGTCGCTCAGCTTCGCTAGGCGGTAAGGCCCACACCATAGATAACCGCGATTCATGCTTACTATCAGCCATTGGCAGTAGCGCTAATGGCCCTGTTTGAGTAAAGCGCTCATAGGCCCAGCCTTGATGCGCCTGCTCGGTATGAATATTGGCAATAATGGCGGTTTGATTAAAATCGACCTGTTCAAGTGGCTGCTTAAACGCTTGGCGCACTTTGGAGTTAACTCCATCGGCTGCGATTAATAGCTTAGCCGAGATCTGCTGACCATCTTCAAGGGTAAGTAATTGGGCATCAACTTGGGCTGTTACGCTTTGCAGTTTAGCTGGGCAATATAGCGCCACATCGCTCTTTTCAAGCAAGCTAAAGAGCTGCTTGCCTACGGCTTCAAGCTCAACCACTTGGCCAAGATACGGCAGATTAAATGACTCACTGTTAAGCTCTGTCATACCAAAGTTGCCGCGCTCTGAAATATGGATATTTTCAATCGGCGTTGCTAATGACTCAAGATGCTGCCATAGATCCAGTTGCGTTAACTGAAATATTGAGCCATGGGAGATAGCAATTGATCGTGCATCAAAGCCTGGGTGATCGCTGCTTGGCTTGTGGGCTTCAATTAAGGCGATATTAAGTGGTTTTGCGAGCGATTTTGTCAGCTGGGCCAACGCCAGAGCTAAGGTAGCTCCCGCCATTGCACCGCCAACAATCGCGATGTCGACCTCGTTGATTTGGTTGCTACTTGCTAGCTCGTTAGGATTCGCCATGGAATGTATGAACTCAATAACAAAATAATGTGTGATATTGCTGATACAAAAACCGCCATGCAAACAGATGCGATGGCGGTATTGGGTCACGCGTGATAATTAGTGCATAACACCCACGTCGATGGGTTCGTCGTCATCGATGGCGGGGCCAAACTCGGCGTAGCACATTAATGCCGCCATACGAGTAAACTCCATCAGCTCAATCAGTGCCGCTTCAGACTCTTCGTCTTCACCAACATCAAACTCAACTTGTGCGATTTCTGACAAGTCCTGAATAACTTCACGCACATCAAGCGGCGCTTGGTTAAGTTTAGGTTGGATAATCGCGATACCCGTTAAGAAGCTTTGCACCCATAAAGATAACGCTTCAACACGCTTTGAAAGCGGCTCTTCCTCTTCTGGTAGCATTGGGCTAAAGCCAAAATCGGTATCTGACAAACGCGTCACCGCATCTTGGTATAGCTCTTCAATCAAGGCTTGCAGATCTTTTGGCAGTGCTTGGCCGTCATTCATCAGCTCAAGTAACGGCTGGGTCCAGCCTGAGGCGTGTTGCTCTACTCCGCCACAAATAAGCCCAACAAGAGCACCGTGAACTTCGACAGGGTGCTGACCAATTTCGGCAGCATTAAGTGCTGCAAGTAATTTATCCATGCGCAATGTAGGAAGGCTCGCCATAATAAAGTGTTATCCAATCACAAAATTTACTATTGTTCATGCTAGCAGAAGTGGTGAGCTCGACCAATAGTCGCCGCAATAAAGTGCCTAAAACTATGTGGAGTAAGCCACAAATGCAACAATCGTAATCAGTTGCAAAGTATACACCGACAAAAAAGCGGTTAATTTTGGCCATTATTGATGATGTAAAACTTGCTATTAAGTAACATCTAAACTAGCGAGTCGCTCTATGTTTGTACGCCAATGGCGATCTAAACAACAATTAATCTAAACTGAGCGAGTTTGCGCGTCGATCGTGTTGCACTTTGCTATTGAGACCGATATAGTCCGCTCAAGTACACGGTTAAAGGATCCTTTTCGGAATGAGTAGCAAGGCGATTGAAATTACCCTTATGGGTCGTACCTACTCTATTGCTTGTCCACAAGGACAAGAAGCTGCGCTTAGGCATGTGGCCAATAATCTCGAAAAGCAGTTAACCTCGCTTAAGGCACGTACCAATAACATTAGCCGTGAAGAAATTGCCATTATGGCAGCATTAAATATCGGTTATGAGCTGTTAGAAGAACAGCAAAAGAATCAAGATTATATAAGGCAGATGGATAATAAAATCGGTTTGCTGCAGTCGACACTTGAAGACGCGTTGGTTGAACGCGCTACAAAACCTGACGAAAAGTCGTTATAATAGAGTTTGCTTAATAAGCAGCTGATTACAGTTTTATCGTAAGCCCACTTTAGTCACCCGACTGGTTTACGAACACAAGTTTTGCTCCCTGGGATATTCGCTAGCTGGTAATGTCCCTGTGCCGATACTTACAAACCCAGGGTGAATGTTTTACTGACATTGCGCAAGCTCGGCTCGTACCGAGAAGCCTTAGGAGGTATTCATTTACCCGCCTTGAACCTACGGTTCAAGGGCTACACCAGCGGTCGGTATTCTGGGGAGCAATTTAATTATGAAAAAGCCATCGTTAGCAATAACGGTGGTTTTTTTTATTTGCGCATTGGTGATACCGACCCGTCGGACTCTTTATGAAGACTCTTGATAAAGAGAGTGCGGGGAGCAATTTAATTCTTACATTAAGCCACTTTGTCGATGACTGAGTGGCTTTTTTGTTTCTGCGCATTGGTGATACCGACCTATCGGACTTTTAATGAAAAGACTGGGGGGAGCAATTTAATTTATAGGTCCTAAAAATATTGAGCCACTTTGTTGATGACAGAGTGGCTTTTTTGTTGTGTTAGGCGCTAGATCCTAGGACGCTTCGCTTCGAGGACGGGCTCCGCCCTGCTAGGAAGAGCAAAAGAACAAGACAAAACCAAAACAGAAACAGAACTGCTCAGTGCTTTTCCTAGAATCTTATTTGTAGGTCGGCATTTATGCCGACAGACCTTGCGCATGAGGTTAAAATTGATGGGCTAAAGCCCAACCTACAACAATATATCTGCTTTTCTCTAGCGCTTTTGTCGGCTTTAAACCGTCTTAGCTTGTACCGTCTCAGCTTGAACCTAGAACCTTTTCTTCCTAATGCCTTCCCCTTATGCGTTGTGTCACAATATATAAAATCCACATTAATCAACAGATTAAATAAAGCTAGTGAAATCATAGCTTTACGTTAACGGCGATTATCTACACCATTGTATTTTAATGACATTTCAAGTATAAGTTCACAATTATTAACAACTTGTAACTTAAGGACTATGACAAGTTATCTACGGAAAGCCGGTCGCTGTTACACGGCATTGATTATTACACTCATTGCACTCTCTGGCTGTAAGTCTA
This sequence comes from Shewanella sp. 30m-14, assembly GCF_052977125.1. NCBI lineage: Bacteria > Pseudomonadati > Pseudomonadota > Gammaproteobacteria > Alteromonadales > Shewanellaceae > Shewanella > Shewanella sp. 30m-14. The sequence goes on from NZ_JBRILW010000002.1 coordinate 21,964, forward strand.
CCCCTACAGCTGAAGTTCCCCCACTCAAGCAAGTTCCTGCCGTGCTGAGCCACTTACCTTTTGATGCCAAAGTTGAAGGCAGCGATATTGTCGATATCCAGTTAACGCTTGGCGACCGTAATTTATATCTAAGCGATAATGGTCACATTAAGATGGTGTCGATTGCACAGTGCCCACTTGATATATCAGCGCATCGCGGTGACTTTCGATTACCAGAAAGTAGCGATCTTGCTATTGCATCGGCACTGTTTGATAACTACAACAGTGTCGAAATCGATGTGATGCAGTTAGGAGATGGCACTTGGGTTAACCATCATGATAGCCAAACTGGGCGAGCTACGGTTTATTACACTGGCGAGCGCTACAAACTTGAGCGTATGAACTTCAAACAATATGCCAACCTAAAACTACGCCAAAAAGGCTCGAATGAATTGCTCGATAGCCGCCCAATTACTGCATATGAGGCCTTTACCACCTTTGCAGCATATCGCTCTTATGATCAGCTACTAAACGTAGAGATTAAGTCTGAAGCCAATGGCCATGAGTTAGTTGAGCTCGACAATATGTTGCGCCAAACTATTGGTCAGGGCGGCTTTTATTATTCGGCATCGGATCTTGAAATGTTGGAGAAGCTCCGTGGGATAAACCCTCGCGTCTATCTTGGATTTGTTCAAGGCGCGCACCCAACCAGTGTCGATAAAGTGACTGCAGATCTGCGTCGCGGCGCACAAAACGATGACTACTACTTAGATAACCAAAATAGTATCGAGTTTGCCGGTAAATATGGCACCAAACGTTATCGCTCTCGCTATAAAAACTATGCCTCACTATCAGGTATTAAAAAGCTCAATGACAAGCTGGGGAATAACGCCGGCCTACACTTAGATATTCGCAGTTTCATGCAAAACACTAGCGTCTTAAACAGTGCGCACCGTTATGGCATGAAAGTGTATAGCTACACGATCAACGGCACCGATTATCATCAGTCGCAACTAAAGCGTTTGTCTAAATCAAAGCTACCTGACGGGGTTATTGTCGACACCACGCCTTATAAAATCTGCCAAAAACTATTTAATGCATCTGTACCTAAAAAACGCTATCAGCCGCTAACCGCTTCAGGTAAGTATATCGCCTCGCTCCCCGCAGACGCTGATTTTGACCGCTTTAACGAAATGCTAGGTTACCAACAAGAAGGCTATTACATCTCGCTAAACTCGGGCCTTAAAGCGATTGCTAGCGCTAAAGCCAAGCCTAAAAAAGTAACTCACAAGTCTCATGCGAGCAATCCTCATGGTTTCCCAACAATTGTTGATGAAAAAATAGAAACCACTAATAGCAAAACCATTATTTTAACCCTACCAAGTAGCAACAATGACTGAAAAAAAACACAGCCCATTTGCCACCGGTTTATTAAAATCGGCGCCAACGCAAACTAAAATGGCACAAGCCGAAAAAGAACTGCAAAAGGTGCAAAAAAAGCAGCAATCTTCGGCGGCTAAACAACAAAAGCAGCAAAAAGTAGAACAACAAATTGCAGTTACAGGAAAACCATTTTGGTGGTTGATGACTATGTTCATCTGCTCTGTGGTTTACCTGTTTCCTGAGGCTATATTCAACGCCGCCTTAACTGATGTGGCTGGCGGGCGTAACGCTAGTCATGATGACTTGCGCGCAGTCGAGCTATTTGGCCGAACAATTAGTGGTATTGGTGTCACCTTGCTACTGGCTGATATGTTGCTAACAGGCAAACGTGTCGCCAAAGTTGGCCACGCTTTAGGCTATTTCAGCTTAATTGCCGTACTTGTATGGCCTACAGTATTTTTTGGCCAAAAGTGGTTAGTGGATAAATTTATTATTGATGCATCGACGCCTGCAGAGCGCCAACAAGCCTATCTTTCACAGGTACTACGTAGCGCATTAATTGAAAAGTCGATTCAATTTGAAGGTATAAACTACGACCCAGATACCGCTCACAGCAGCACCGAAAAAGCCTTTCTATCTGTGTTTGGCGGCTTAGTCTATGCCGATGATAAACTGGTTGATGATCTCTCGCAGAAAAAACGCATGATCATGGAAAAGTTTGTCCGTGATAAGGCGATGGCGAGCTTCGATACTCACTATCAAGATTACGACGATTTTCGCCAAACCCTGCGCAGCAAGTACCAAGAGTATGCCGATGGCTCAGCTAAATACAACCGAGCAGTTGCCAGCGCACCAGAGCGCTCAGATGAATATTGGTTAGATACCCAAAACCAAGTCAAACAAGGTTGGGAAAAGTACCAGAAAGGCGTAACCGCCTATGAAGCTCGTGTTGAATCTAGAGCGCAGAAAATCGCACCTAAAATGTATGACTATTTCGAACGTCGTAACGAGTGTAAAGAGCGAAAAGGCAGCAGCCGTAATAGCTGCTATGAGCGTTTACAAACAAACTATGACCGTGAAATTAAAAAGTTAAGCATTCCTTATATCCCACCTGACGACTGGCTTATTCGTGAAGAGATCTCCACCTCTGAAAATGTCGGTAACTCTATCATTGCTGGTGTTATGACCTTTGGCTTATTCACCGCCATGCAAGCGGTAGACGCGGCAACCGGTGGCGATGCGGGCTTGAAAGATCACCGCATGGTTTACACCAATGATGTGAATCACTATAAGAACGTGCTGATGGTAAAAATGGAGCCCGACTTTATTAAAGAGTCAGGCGGCTACCCGCTAGGTATTAACTCACTACATACCTTTAGAGTGCACGAGCTCACTAGCGTTAAAGTGAATAAAAAACTTAAACAAAAGGGCTTAAGCTTACCTACGGCTTGGTCTATTACAGACCGTTTAACCTTTGATAAAGCCGTTGCCAGTAAGGTACGCCAACAGGCTGATATTGAATGGCGCAAAAACATGCGCGCTAAAAATACTGAAATGTCGCCCAATCTTAGTTGGCAGCAGTTCCAACGTCATAGTGAGATCCAACAACGCATTGAAAAGCGTATGGGCGAGCTATACGTCAAGCCAACCTTAGCGGACTGGAACAACCGTCAGTTTAAGCAGCAGATCATTGAACCCAATATTCAGCGCAAAACCACCGAATACATCAATGTATTAGAAGCACAACAAGTTGAGTTTGCCGATGGAGGTGTATTTGCTGCAACGGGTAAATCGGCGCTACGAGCAACCATTATTCCGCCGATTTCAATGTCAATAAGCTTGGCCTTAGTACTGCTTACGGTACTTAAACTGCCAATGAAACTGGTGGAGTTAGTGCAAGCTAAACAGGCAATGTCTAAAAGTGAAGCTGAATGTGAGAACGCAACTAAACCCTATATCAAACCTGCTGTAACTATCGCCCTATTAGCCTGTATTTTTGTGGTGCCTTTATCTATTGGTGGTAATAAATACACCATGGATGACTCGGCGATGAATTACTTCTTTGAGCAGATGGAGAAGAATGATTCTGCCAGTGTTTCCTACGCATTAAAGTGGTTACTCGTCACCCAACCATTGGTACAACCTATTGGTACATCATTGGATAGCTTACTAAAAATGACCCAAGGTTTTCATGCGATTAGTGAGCCATTAAACCGTTTCGATTTAGCAGTTCTTCCAGAGCATGATGAGGTGGCAAACCAAAAGAATATCGCTGCCAAGCCTAGCTTGTCGCTGCCATTAACCATTAATACCAACGTGGATAATGCCAGGATTTCGGTGATGAATATTAAACCAAAGTATCAGCCTGGCATGCAGCTTCCACCCGGTGGCTACGACATCAAAGTCAGCGCACCTGGCTATCAAGACGTCCGCCAATGGGTGTACCTCAAAGCCGACCAAACCCAGTTTAACCTTAAGTTTTAATCAGTGATTTTATAGGAAGTCTCACGTGAGTAAATTGCAACAGTTTCAAGATTTTATTCGAAGCAATGGTGAAAAAATCACAGGGGTTAATGTCCCCGTAGTCCTCAGCGATGAACAGGCTAAAGATGCCCAATTAAAGTTCAACTTTGGCTGGCGAGTCGAAATTGGCGTAAGCCGCCATAAACACGGTGGCCGACGCCCATCAGGGATTGCCAGTGGTAGCTCTTCAAGAGCAAGCCAAGAGGCCAATAAATCCGCTCAGGAATATGTTAGTGGCCGTAATCCACTGTTCAACGAACGTTTTTTAAAGATCCTCGGCCCGGATGTTTCAAAAAACTTCTTAATAAAAAATACTAATCTAAACTCAGCGCCAGATGTCTATGTAGGCGAAGATCTTTGTAATACCTGTAATGGTTCTGGCTGTGTCAGATGTAGAAGTTGTCGTGGCAGCGGTAAATTGAACTGTTTATCTTGTAGTGGCAGCGGCCGAGTCAGCGTCAGTCGCTACGACAGTTACAATGAACGTACGGTTTACACCACTGAAACTTGCTCAACCTGTTACGGCAGCGGTAACCGCACTTGTACCAGCTGCAATGGTAGCGGTGATACCACTTGCGGAACCTGTGATGGTAGCGGTTATTTATACTATAGCTACACCATTGATGGCGAAGCAAAGCGCAGTACCAAATGGTTCTACACCAGCAGCGATTACCATGAATGGACTGACGACTTTGTTAAACGTACAGGGTTGAACGTTGTTCACTGCGTTAACGATATCACTGAAATCGATGTGAAGGATGAGCTTGACGGTTGTACCTTTATATATGGCTTTACCGCGGTATTACCTACGCTACAATTTACCGCAAGCATCGATAAAGTAGACACTAAAATGTGCTTTGCTGGTAAGCAAAATCTTACCCACGATGCAGGCGGAGTCTATGACCCTGCGGTTTGGCAAGTTGCGCAGCAACTTGGGGCTGGCAGCAAGAGCGACGATATGGTTGCGCTAGCGACGCCTGCAATTAAGGACATTATTGAAGCTAGAGAAACCAAGAGTAAAATTGCGTTACTTGAAGAAAACTGGGTTTCAACCGATATCAAAGACGCTATCGGTGCTAATTACGATAGCCTAATTGGCCAGCTTAAAAAGCAGAGTATTAAAGGGATAGTTCCTAAAATGCTGGGTTCGCTGGTTAAATATACCGCCCTGTTCTTTACCTTAGCGGTAATGATCGCGCTGTTATTCCCACACTTTGCCGAAGATGCCACTATGAGAATGGGAATAATGGAATATCCACAATGGATTATTGCGCTATTAAGTGCCGAATTTGCACTATTTGGCATTCACCCTTTTGCCAACTACGTGTTCGCGTTAAGCTTATTTTTTGTCAGCTATCAATTTGTTAAAAAATTCTATTGGAAAAACATCGCTAAGGCTAAAACCTACGCTTTAGCATTAGGCATCACCTTGCTACTGCCCCATGTTTGCTTAAGCTTGTATTACAACACTATAAACGCATTTGTTCAGCCACCAGCACTTGTTAATGCACTCGCAGGCGGCGCCATCGTCCTAGGCTTATATCTATTAGTTATCGGGGTTAAATTACCGAATAAATGGTATTTAAAGCCAGTAGGTTTAATTGCCGCAGCAGCGCTATATGTGGGTCTTCAGTTTGTGATTGCCATGCTTAATGGCCCACTGGGTATTGTGCCTATAGAAGAGAACTACGCGAGAGGAATTAGCGACATTATGCAGCCAGCAGTTATGTATACTCTGTACAATGTTGTCGAAATTATTTTGCTTTCAGCACTGTTTAGCTATTTTTTAACCCGTCGACGTTTTTGGCTTAACGCTAAAACAGCTGTGGCGGATTACAACAGCCCAGTGCTACTTAAATCAATGAATATGGAACGTTAATTAATGGTCGCCTAGAAGCTCTTGTTTAAATCACGCCGTTTGGTTCTATCAAGCCAAACGGCGTTTTTATATCTATAGCAATTACCCTGTGTGAAAGTTAGACTGCTTTGGTGATTAAAAGGAGTGCTATTCAATGCCTATAGAGACGAGTCCCAATACAAACCAAGCGAGCCGCAAGCAGCTCCGCAGCATGATTCGACAAGCACGGCGCGCCCTATCTGCTGAGCAACAAACACGATACGCCGAGTCAGCAGCCAACCTCTCTTTATCTGCCATTCGTAAATTTAATGCCCGCCGAGTTGCTCTGTATTTAACTAATGATGGTGAACTTGATACTAAGCCACTTATCGAGGCGCTTTGGCAACAAGGCATCAAGGTTTATTTACCACGGTTACACCCCTTCAGCGCTGGCAATTTGCTGTTTTTTCGCTATGAGCCAGACTCAGAATTACAACAAAGTCACTTAGGTATTTGGGAACCAAAACTTGATATTACTCAGATGCTGCTGGCGCATCAGCTCGATGTGGTGATCACCCCGCTTGTCGCTTTCGATCTGCAAGGCAACAGAATGGGCATGGGCGGCGGCTACTATGATAGGACTCTCGCTAATTGGCAGCGCAAGGGTAAGCCGTTACCCATAGGCTATGCCCATGATTGCCAGTTGGTCGACGCCCTCCCCTGTGAACACTGGGACGTAGCATTACCGTTTATTTTCACTCCTAGCCACAATTATCAATTTTAGCCATCTCTGTCATTAGACTAATTATTGCTGATAACTGGCTGCTTAACCCTTTTGGCTATATGTTTTACTCGTCGCTGTTGTGAAAACAACAGCTTAAAATCCTCACTTTGTCACTCAACATATTCCACCACACTTTGCTCTATTGCCCCTCAAATTCCACAACTCGGCGAGACTATACTTAACAGCACCTTTCGTTATTTTGGACAGCCATTATGAGCGCTGAAAATAACTGGTCATTAAACATGCACCAGATTGAAACCTGCAATTGTAATCACGGTTGCGGTTGTCAGTTTGCCGGTTTTCCCGACTTTGGTTCCTGCGAGGCATTACTCGGTTTCAAGGTCAATCAAGGCCATTACGATGAAGTTAAACTCGACGATTTAAAGCTTGTGTTAGCGATAAGATGGCCTGCTGCAATCCATGAGGGTAATGGTACCTGCATCTTGTTTATCGACTCGAATGCCAGTAAAGAGCAAGTCACTGCGTTAGCCACAATATTTACCGGCGCAGCGGGCGGAATGCCATTAGAAGCCTTAGCCGCGACCTTTACCACGCTAGTTGGCCCCATTGTTGTTGATATTAATATGGACACCAGTGAAAAAAATGCCTCTTTCGATGTAAAAGGGGTTATGCAAGTCCAGCAAAAGCCACTGATGAACCCTGTAACAGGCGATGAACAACACGTACACATTACCTTTCCTGATGGCGGTTTTATCTGGAGTGATGGCCGAATAGGGACCACTGACAGTATGTGGCTTAAACATGACGCGCTGAGTTTTAATCATGCGGGTAAGTTTGCCGCGAGGGCCAATGTGCAGTGGCCTAATGGATAAGCTATGCCAATGATCTGGCGCGTGACTCAAATAGGGCCTCAAGTCAGATGATAAGCGCCCAGTCACTCACAAGACAATTACACTCTCCTATCACTTGGGCCAGTATTATCCTGCTTACGGGTCTCAGTTGGTATTACATGCTCTTTGACATGACAATGGTGATGTCACCGCACTGGCATATTTATGAACTAACCATGGTGTTTACCATGTGGGCCGTAATGATGGTCGGCATGATGATGCCCTCTGCCACACCGATGATTTTACTGTTTGCCAAAATCAGCCGCACTCGTCAGCAAAGGTCGGCAGAGTTTGTCTCAACCAATCTGTTTATTCTGGGCTATCTGTTGTTATGGTGCTTATACAGCCTTGGTATCACCCTTGTTCAATGGCAACTACATCGCCTCGCACTAATGACGCCTATGATGCAAAGCAGCAATGATATCGCCAGCGGGATATTGTTGATTATGATTGGCCTGTATCAAGTCACCCCCTTCAAGCAGCAATGTTTACATTACTGCCGCTCACCACTCAACTTTTTAATGTCACAGTGGCAAGAAGGTAAGCTTGGAGCGGTCAAGATGGGGATGAAGCATGGGCAATATTGTGTTGGCTGCTGCTGGCTGTTAATGGCGTTATTGTTAGTCGTTGGCGTGATGCATATCGGCTGGATTTTAGCGCTATCGATCTTAGTCTTGCTCGAAAAAGTATTACCTTGGCCCAAAACTATCAACTTAGGTATTTGCCTAACTTGCCTTGGATTTGGGCTTTATTTTTTGGTGGGTTAAAGATCCGTTTACGCTAGCAGTGGTCAATCTGCGCCGACTGAACAAAAAAGAGCGTTATACGCTCTTTTTTGCGCGTTACGGCATGCCACTTAGACCTGCCAATCTATCTGTTTTTCGCCCCTTGCTTGTAACAGCTGATTGATTTTTGAAAAATGCTGGCAACCAAAAAAGCCACGATAAGCAGACAATGGCGATGGGTGCGGCCCTGAAATCACTTGATGCTGGATTGCGTTAATGCCTTTTCCCTTTTTCATCGCGTGGGCGCCCCACAGTACGAAGATAATAGGCTGAGACTGCTCGTTTAGCAGTGTAAGTACATTGGCGGTAAATGTTTCCCAACCCGATTTAGCATGGGAGTGGGCTTTACCCTGTTCTACAGTTAATACCGTATTTAACATCAGTATTCCCTGTTCTGCCCAACGCGTTAGATTACCGTGATCTGGGATAGTAAATCCGTCAATATCGGTAACGAGTTCTTTGTACATGTTAACCAGTGATGGCGGTGTTTTTACACCTTTTTTCACTGAGAAACACAAACCATGAGCCTGATTGGGGCCATGGTAAGGATCCTGCCCGATAAGCACGACTCGCACCTTGTCTAGCGGTGTAGCATCAAAGGCGGCAAGCACTTCATGTTCAGGCGGAAAGATGACTTTACCTGCCGCGCGCTCAGCTTCGACAAACTGCTGTACTGATTGAAAATAACCTTGTTGCTGTTGCTCTTCGATAAAAGAGGACCAGCTAGAATGCGACGTCATGACAGAACCTTGATGTGAATTTCCCTAAGCTTAAAAGGTCAGCTGCGGCCTTGCAATCATGCTTGATAAAATCATTGAAGCGAGCACCAAGCCAACAGCACTATCTGCCAACAATAGAGCCCCCACCCGATAAAATAACCCGATAAAAACCAACAAGACTGCCACTTAACCACTCAAGGCTCTCGATAATGGCCAACCTTTAATCATTGGTATTAAAAATTGTCAGTGTTAAGATAGCCGTTCATTTTTCCTTGGATCGCTAAACGATGTACTTTAGAGCCCACTCATCAAAGCAACAGTCTGGTTTTACTCTGATAGAACTGGTCGTGGTGATTATTATCCTGGGCATTCTTGCCGTTGTCGCAGCCCCTAAGTTTTTAAGCCTATCGGAAGATGCACAGGTATCACATGTTAAAGCGACTGGCGGCGCCTTTAAGTCAGGGATCGATTTAGCAAGAGCGGTTTGGGCGGTTAAGAACGGTGACGGCCCCGCTGAAAACCTGCCAGTATTTGGTGACTCTGATGATAACCACGTCGACTTTAATGCTAACGGCTGGCCTGCGCAGCATTATTACACCGCCGATGAAGCCTCGCCTCAGTTAGATAACGTAGAAGACTGTATATCAGTATGGCAAGTGCTATTTCAAAACAGTGAACCGACGGTTTCAAAGTCGGGTTCTGCTGACGAAACTGACTACAAGGCTCGTTATGTGGCATTAGGTGTATGTACTTATGACTACAGCGATAATACCAATCTATCAATTACCTACAATTCGAATAACGGCAGCGTAGTGGTGGACTCGGACCCCAGCAGCTAGTATAAATAGTGCCTGCTTTGGATAAAGCAACACACTAAAATTACGGATTGATTCATGACTAGAAACACAACATCTTCGGGCTTTACTCTCATTGAGATGATTGTCGTTATCATCGTTTTGGCGATTTTGGCTGTTGTCGCGGCATCTAAGTTTATCAACCTAAAGCAAGATGCTGAAATTACCAGTGTAAAAGCCACTGGCGGGGCGTTTAAAGGCGGCATTAGCTTAGCTAACGTCAAATGGGCCTCTAAAGGCGCGACTGGACCAGTAGATAACCTGCAAGTTTTTGGTAATGGCAGTAATGGCCAGCTCGATATCAACCAGTGGGGCTTTCCAGCGCAGAACTATCCGCCATTTGAGTCAAGCTCAAGGCTAAACAACGTTGCTGATTGCATGTCGGTGTGGCGCACAGTTTTGCAAGACGCGCCGCAAGTGTCAAACTCTGCAACCACACCAGATGCTGAATACTTAGCGACCTATATTAATCCAGATCAATGCCGTTACCTTCACCTTCCAGATCAAACTATGTCTATCTATTACGACTCCCGTAATGGCAGCGTTATTACCGATTCAGATCCCAATAGTTAATAACAATGATTTATTAACGGCTAATTTAAGATAGAATCGAACTACTATCCTAGGTAAAGAAGAGCAAAAGCAAGATGTCAGAAGCTAAAAAAGAAACCACAATTTTTGAACTAGCCGATCAATTCATTGCATTGGCAAACGAACTCGCGGGTAAAGAGCAAGATGTAGGTAAAGTCGGTACGGCTATGCGTTTCGCAGCCTCTCGCTTTAACGCATTTGAAGCAGCGCTTAAATCATCAGATCTTGCTGCAGAAAAAGACAATGCTCTTGAATGGTTTACAGATGAATATAAAGCCATGCTAAAGGACAACCTTGAAGATCATATCAAGAACCCTGTCCAATCGCGTGAGCCAGAACCAGCTAAAGATGATGCCGTACAGGTATTTAACTCTTAAGCTACGCTAATTAAAATTAGTGACTAGTGTATTCAACGCTAAACAAAAAACGCCATCGATTCGATGGCGTTTTTGTATTTATAGCCGATCAGTTTATATCGTCACCAGTACTCGCACAGCCAGTAAAATAAGTACCACACCAGACAGCTTATCAATCAGCGCAGCTTTTTCTCTGAGCTTGGGTAACACTGCAGAGTGGGACAGCAGCAAGGCGATAAGGGTGTACCACAAACCATCAACAACCAGGGGCGTTAATACGATAAGCGCTTTGCCCGTCATGTTATCTGCCACCATCACAAACTGACTAAATAACGCTAAGAAAAATAGCATGATTTTAGGATTAAACAACGAAATAGCCAGGCCATCGCGCGCCGCGGTGATGGCTCCGGTTGACTTACCTGCCGCGAGTTTTTCTGACATACCGCCTTTAGAGCGCAATGCTTGAATCCCCATATAGGCAAGATACAGCGCACCTATAATTGCAATGCCGTTAAACACCATAGGGGCTTGCTTAAGCAGGACAGCTAACCCAAGCAAGGTCAGCAAGGCATACACACCAATGCCGATAGAATGCGCCCACGCACAGATAATCCCTTTGCCCCTGCCACCGCCTAAGGTATGCCTAACCACCATCGCCAAGCTTGGCCCTGGAGACATCGCGCCCAAACAGCAAATTGCCAATAAGCCTAGCCAAGTGCTAATACTCATTTTTTCCCCTCTGTTAATACTCTTATCATTGTTCTTATGATTGCTCTTTTCATTACTCTTCTTTTTTTACCCTTGAAATAACCTCGATTCCCTACCTAGGCACTCAACCTGGGCGCTCAATCTTAAAAAGCAGCCTTGAGCATTAAATAAGGCCTTTAATCGCCACAATATACATCATCAACCTCTATTGGTCACAACCAGCATCGACAACCTCGCTTATGGCTAATTAAGCTGATGCCAATAAATATCTGTCGTACTCAGGTAATTTTCATCAAATTGATGCAATATGTCTTAATCTATCCGTTTAAAACCCGATGAGACTCATGTCAGTCGAGTCGGTATTGACCTAATTACATGGAGTATTCATGACCAGCATCTCAGTTTCAATTCTGATTTTTTTCACGCTGATTTGTATCATTATCGCATCACTTATTACCCTTAAAATTAAGGGTAGAGTCATTCCTAATGGCGTGATTGTGGTAATGGGTTTTATGGCAGTGTGCGTGGGTGGCGTATTTGCTTTTCTTCATTACGGCGAAGATTATGACGCCTATAAAAAGCTTAACTGGCAAACCTTAACCCCAGCGCAAATTCAGCCACTGGTCGACGACGGTTATACCGTGTTTGTGGACATCACCGCTGACTGGTGCAATATCTGCTACGCCAACAAAATTGGTGTCACCCATAGAGAGAAGATAGTTAATGCCTTATCTGAGAATAAGATTATTCTCATGCAGGGTGACTGGACCGAGCCCAATGTTGTGGTAGAAAACTACATGCAGACACAGGGCCGAGGCGGTACACCTTATAATAAAATCTACGGCCCAGGTGCCCCCAGTGGCATAGTGCTACCAAGCCAACTCACTATGGAGTCGGTGCTGCACGGCTTGCAAAAAGCCAAAGGCTAGTAGCCTAGCCAGCCCTTTTAACCGTTTGGTTAAAGATATCACTACTAAGGTCACGTTATTTCGTGACCTTGTTCTTTTAGCGTATACTTTACTGATTAACTGCTGAGAATACAGGGCAAAAATGTCTGCGATTAACCTTGAAGATACAACCAATCACGATGGCTTTCTTCCTGAAAACCAACTTATCTTGAACGCCGTTAGCGAAGGGATTTATGGTTTTGATTTAGCCGGTAATGCGGTATTTATTAACCCAGCAGCAGAGCGAATGACAGGCTGGAACGCCGATGAGCTTCTTGGCACAAATATCCATGATTGCCATCATCATAGCCATAGTGACGGCAGCCATTATCATAAAGATGACTGCCCCATTTACAACACCCTAAAAGATGGTATTGCCCGCGAGATCAGCCACGAAGTGTTCTGGCGCAAAGACGGCTCTAGCTTCCCTGTGCACTACACCTCAACGCCAGTCTATAAAGAGAGAGTGCTTATCGGCGTGGTAGCGATATTTCGTGATATCAGTATTCAAAAACAAACTGAGCGTTCATTAAGGCAAGCACTTGAGCAGGTTCAAGCCTTGTCAGAAAAGCTCTCATTCGAAAATCAATACCTACAGCTCGAGCTTGCCGACCGTACTGGTGATGTGGAAATTTCAGGGAGCAGCCAGGCGATTATCCAGCTGATCCAACAAATTAAACTGGTTTCCAACACTGAAAGCACGGTACTTATTAGCGGTGAAAACGGTACAGGTAAAGAGCTAGTCGCACGTAATTTACATCGACTGAGTAATCGCGCCAATAAACCCTTAATCAGTGTTAACTGCGCCGCGTTTTCAAGTGGATTATTAGAAAGCGAACTTTTTGGCCATGAAAAAGGCGCCTATACCGGTGCCACAAGCCGTCGTAAGGGGCGATTTGAGCTGGCCCACCAAGGCACTCTGTTTCTCGATGAAGTGGCAGAACTCAGCTTAGAAGCCCAATCTAAGTTACTTCGAGTGATCCAAGAGCAAGAGTTTGAACGTGTCGGTAGTAGCCAAACGATTAAGGTTGATATCCGTTTGATAACTGCGACGCATCACGACCTGCTCAAGCGTGTAGAACAAGGTCTATTTAGGATGGATCTTTATTATCGCCTCAATGTTTTTCCAATTGCCGTGCCACCATTAAGGCAGCGACTAGGTGATATTCCCGCATTAGTCAGCCACCTTATTCAAGACTTAAACCGCAAATTAGGTAAGAAGGTAGATCGGGTAAGCCAAAGAGGCATGAAAAAGTTAATGCTGCACCGCTGGCCGGGTAATGTGCGAGAGTTACAGAACGTTCTTGAGCGAGAGATGATTTTATCTCATGGCCCCATACTGGAATTTGCACAATTACCAGCCCCCCACCAGCCAGATAATGCAATCGATGCCATGGTGAGTAACCAAACGCTGCAACAAGTTGAGAAGCAGCATATTCTCAGCGTTCTTAAGCAAACTCAATGGCGTATATCTGGTGCCAATGGCGCCGCTGCCATGCTAGGTCTTCCACCAAGCACATTGCGCTCTCGAATGAACAAGTTAGTAATTACTCGCCCCGTTTAATTAGCGCTTGTTACCGCTTCAATCCTATGAGTACGCGCAGTAGTACACGATATATCGTCATAACGCGATATATCGTGTACCAAGGCATTCAGGCTCCAGACTTTAACCAATAAAAACATAACCTTACTAAAATTACTTTTTGGCCTAATGCTTGCTATATCACTACTAAGACGCAGCGAATAAAACAACCGCTGTGAACAATGACTGCATTGTAATAAATGCACATAGTAGAGAAGTCCAATGCTTAACAATAACGCTAATAATACGATAGAGAACGCCAATCGCGTCCACAGAGAACAGCGGATCCCTGTACACGTCCTGCCAAGCCCGACGCAGAGCCAAAATAAGATCCATATTCGCGAGCAGAAAGGGGATTACCAGAGAATTAGAACAACAATGAATAGCTTACTGGTTGCGTTATTCTTCCTGTTGCCCTTCATCTCTTACCAAGGCCGGCAGGCGATTTTATTTGATTTGGATCAGCAGCAATTTATCTTTTTCGGCACCACGTTATGGCCTCAAGATTTTACCATTTTAGCCTGGGTGTTTATTGCGGCGGCATTTTTACTGTTTTTTATCACTGTATTTTGGGGCCGAGTCTGGTGTGGCTACCTTTGCCCACAAACCGCTTGGACTTTTATGTATGTCTGGATTGAAACCCGTATCGAAGGTAACCGTAATAAGCGGGTTGCCCTAGATAAGGCGCCTTGGAATGCTAACAAACTCAAAAAACGCCTGCTAAAACACTCTATCTGGGGCGCTATTGCACTGCTTACTGGCTGCGGGTTTATCGCTTATTTCGTGCCAGCCCGTGAACTCTATCTGAATATTTTTAGCTTTAACGCCAGCTTTTGGGTCGCCACTTGGGTGTGGTTCTTTGCTATCTGCACTTACTTAAATGCAGGCTGGATGCGCGAGCAGATGTGCTTACATTGTTGCCCTTATTCACGTTTTCAGTCTGTGATGTTTGATGCTAATACTAAAACGGTGACTTACCATGCAGCGCGAGGTGAAAGCCGTGGACCACGTAAGCGTAAACCGAAAATGGATAACGCTAATTTACGCCTAAATGGCGCCTATTTAACGGATTCTGATTTAGGGGTGCCTGATTTAGGGGATTGTGTCGACTGTAACTTATGCGTCGAGGTTTGCCCCACCGGGATTGATATTCGTAATGGTCTGCAGTATGAATGCATTAACTGCGGCGCCTGTGTCGATGCCTGTAATCAAACCATGAATAAATTTGGCTATCAGCCTAACCTCATCAGCTACAGCAGCGAAAATGCACTGGTAGGCAAAGCAGAACCCTTTTACGAGTCCTATAAGTTTATTGGTTACGGCATCGCAGCCATTGTGATGATGACAGTTATTGCTGTGGATATTTATAACCGTAATAATATTGAATTCAACGTTATTCGCGATAGACAAAACCTGTACCGTGAAACGCTAGATGACAAGATTGAGAACAGCTTCACGCTTAAGATCCGCAATAAAACCCAACAAACTCGACTTTACCGCATCTATGTCTCTGGCAATAATGGCTATCGATTAATTGGTGAAGTGGATCTGAAGATCAAGCCCGGAGAACAATTAGACTACCCGATTACAGTGGTTGCTGAGCCAGAACAGCTAGCAAGTCGCCAAAATGAGATCACCTTTACCATTGCCGAGCAACACAATCATGGTCAGATCTCGCAGCAATCGAGCTTCTTCGCACCGATTTAAAGTTCTAGTTCTAGAGCGCAACGCTTCGAGAGCGCAGCGCTTCTAGGACGGACTTCGTCCTGCTAGAAAAAGCATAAAGGCAAAGCACAAACCCAATCTTTACCACCCTTTCCAACCTCTTTGACGGGATAAATCCCGACCTACACTAATGCGATAGCAGACACGGTTACCCCCGCCCACGCTTTCCCGGCTCTTCCGGCTCTGCTTTATCCGGCTTCGTTTTACCCTGCTCCGTTTTAGAGCAAAAAGTCTAAACTTAACAGTCAGATAAGCAGCACATACTGGCGACAGTAAGGAAACAATTTATTTCAACTCGTTTGCAACTCTTTTGTACTAATGCCATTGACCTTTCGGTATAGATAGCACTAATCTAAACACCTGTTTGATTTTGAATAATCACAATATCGAACATCAGAATGAACATCAGAACGGACAACGAATCAGAACGAACTTGATCGAACATAGTGATCAAAATAGTGACCTAAATAGTCATCCAACCAGCTAAAGGGTATTTAAATGGCATACGATTCAGACACCACACTAGACCTATCGCGTTACGCCTCTCTTATCGATCTGATCGAACTTGCCAGTGCCCGCTACGGTGATAAAGTCGCATATTCGTGCCTAGGCAAAGAAACCAGCTTCAACGAAATTAATCGCTATTCACGTCAGTTTGCCGCTTATCTACAGCAAGAAACTAATCTTGTGCAAGGCGATAGAATTGCCATCCAGCTGCCCAATATTACTCAGTTTGTTATTGCAGCTTATGGCGCCATCAAAGCCGGAATGGTGCTGGTCAATACCAACCCTTTGTACACCCAAAGAGAGCTTATTCATCAATTTAATGACTCGGGTGCTAAAGCCTTAGTCGTGCTGTCTGACTTGTTACCTACGCTAACTGAAGTGGTAGAAAACACCGGCATTGAAACCGTTATATCCACCCATGCGATGGACTTAATTGCGCCGCAGCCACAACCTGAAGTACCGTTCGCGACCGTATCTTTTTGTGATGTCTTGGAAAAAGGACAAACACTTACCTATGCCGCAGTGATCAGCGTTTCCGGGCAAATTGCCGCACTGCAATATACCGGTGGCACTACAGGATTGTCGAAAGGTGCCATGCTGACTCATGGTAATTTAATTGCTAATGCGATGCAGATTAAATCGCGCTTAGGTAGCCGTATCGTCGAGGGCGAAGAGATTTTCGTGGCGCCGCTGCCTGTGTACCATATCTACGCTTTTATGGTAAACCTAGTGCTTTATTATGAGCGTGGCGGTTGCTCGGTGCTGATCCCTAATCCACGTGATATTGCGGGGTTAATATCGACCCTATCAAAATATCCGTTCACGGGATTTGCCGGCCTTAATACTTTGTTTGTTGGCCTATGCCATCAGCCGGAATTTAAAGCACTAGATTTTAGCCACCTAAAAGTGACCATTTCAGGCGGCACTGCACTGACCCAAGCTGCGGCAACAATCTGGGAGCAAACCACAGGTTGCACCATCTCTGAAGGTTACGGACTATCGGAAACATCACCCGTTGTATCGCTTAACTCACCAGGACTTGAGCAACTGGGCACCATAGGTAAACCCGTTATTGCGACTCAAGTGAAGATCCTTGATATGGATGACAATGAAGTACCCATTGGTCAAACCGGTGAGCTTGCCGTCTATGGACCTCAGGTCATGCTAGGTTACTGGAACAAACAGAGCGAAACAGACAAAGTGATGACTGCCGATGGCTACTTTAAAACCGGTGATATCGCGATTGCTACTGAAGAGGGTTTCCACAAAATTGTCGACCGTAAGAAAGATATGATTATCGTCTCAGGCTTTAATGTTTACCCAAATGAAGTCGAAGACGTACTATCAAACCACGACAGTATTCTTGAATGTGCGGTTATCGGAATTGAAGATGAGCGAAGTGGCGAAGCAGTCAAAGCGGTTATCGTACTGAGCGAACCTCACAGTGATACACAGCAAGCAAAGTCAATTATCGAAGCCTATTGCCGTGAACAGCTCACCGCTTACAAGGTGCCGAAAATGATAGAATTTGTCGCTGCACTGCCAAAATCCACCGTCGGCAAGATTTTAAGGCGCGAACTACGCAGGTAATGCTGCGGTTATCCCACAGCGGCATATCAAACTACTGACATGGTATGAAATCATAAAAGGAGCCTACGGCTCCTTTTATTACTCTTAACTCTTAAATCACAACCTTAACTTTATCTCTCAACTCTCAACTCTCAACTTTATTCTGCTTCACCCAGATGATCTGCTCTGTGGCAAAGCCCAACTGTTTAGCTTGATCGATAAACTGTTGCTTAAGCGCACCATTCACCACGGGACTGCGCGATAAAAACCATAAGTAATCCCGATTATAGCTAGTGATAAATGCATATTGGTAGTCCTCACTATCGTCACCATTATCTAGCTCATACACCACATAAGCGCCATAAAATGGCCCGAAGAAAGATACCTTGAGATGCCCTACATTCGGACTATCGACAAAGTAAGCCTTTCCTTCAGCCTCATCCCATGTTTGCTCAGCTTGTGAGTAACCACGGTTAATCACTTTGACTCCACCATCATCTTTCATTTCATAGGTGGCGGTAACCTGATTTAAGCCGCGCTCAAAGCTGTGATCAAGCCGTGCAATCTCATACCAAGTGCCCAAATAACGTGGCAACTCAAATTGCTTAACCGGCTCAATGCCACTGGGCAAGCTAGTACAAGCGGATAAAAACAGTATCGATATCAACATTAGCCCTAAGCGCATACCACTCCCCTTAAAAATTTAAATTAACCTTGTAATCCATACGATTAACAACAATATTAAGTTCACTCTTTTCACTACTCTATTTAGCAACTCTATCTAGCCACTCATTTACCAATGTGTTTTTTTGCCCGCTCCATATTGGCAGCCCAGCTTTCTCACCTCGCGATATAGCCTTATGCAGGGCTATCGTCAGTCAGTAGCTGCAGGCTCGCAAACTCACTATAAAGATCACTGCTTTGCATCAACTGTTGATGCGTGCCGCTTGCCACAACAACGCCTTTATCTAACACTAAAATACGATCCGCATTAATTACCGTCGCTAAACGGTGAGCGATGATCAAAGTGGTCTTGCCCACCATCAAGCTATCGAGTGCTAACTTCACCTTTTGCTCGCTGACAGCATCGAGAGCACTGGTGGCTTCGTCCAATAACAGAATAGGTCTGTCGGCAAGTATCGCCCTCGCAATTGCAATGCGTTGCTTTTGTCCGCCCGATAAGCGCACGCCGCGCTCGCCAAGATAAGTCTGATAACCGTCGCTAAAATCGCTAATAAACTCATCGGCTCTTGCGGCAATGCAGGCTTGCCTCACCTCATCCTCACTCGCCTCCAGTCGGCCATAGCGCACGTTTTCAAGCACACTAGTGGCAAAGATCACCGACTCTTGCGGTACTAAGGCATATTGCTGACGTAATGTTTGTGGTGTGAGCTTGGCGATATCGACACCATCTAATTCGATTGAGCCGCTATTTAACACATAAAAACGCTGCAGCAGTTCGAACAGGGTACTCTTACCTGCACCACTAGCGCCGACTAATGCAACCCGTTCACCAGGCTTGATATGAATATTCAAGCCGCGGATCACCTCGCTTTCAAAGCCCTCTTCATCTAACTCAGTGCTACCCAGTCTCATACTATTGTAGGCAAAACGTACCTGCTTGAGCTCAAGCTCGCCACGAACAGGTGTTGGCAGCTCCAGAGGCTCAGTGATAACCGGAATATCGATTGGGGTTTCAATCAGCTCGATTAAACGCTCGGTGGCCCCTGCAGCACGTTGAATTTCGCCGATGACTTCACTAATGGTTGCGACTGAACCTGCCACCATCACGGCATAAAACATAAAGGCCGATAACTCACCCGCACTAATTGCACCACTCATGACATCGTGGGCACCAACCCAAGTTACCAACGCGATGGCGAGAATACTTAAGAACATCACCAACGAGATAAGTATTGAGCGGTATTTTATTCGCCCTTTTGCTGCATCCATCACCGCTTCTACACGATGAGTAAACAGCGCTCTATCTTGATCTTCATGAGAATATGCCTGCACCGTGTGGATCTCATGCAAAGTTTCATCCACATAGGCGCCTAAATCACCCACTTTGTCTTGGCTTTTACGCGATAAATCACGCACTTTTCGGCCAAAAAAGAAGATAGGCCCTAACACTAAAGGGACAGCCAACAATACCAAACCTGTCATTTTGAAGCTGGTGATTGCCATCATAACGATACCGCCAATCACAGTTACACTAGCTCTTAACGCCATTGATAGGCTTGAACCAACGACAGATTGCAATAGTGTTGAGTCAGCAGTAAATCGCGAGATCACCTCACCGGTTCGGAGTTTGGCGTAAAAACCCGGAGAGAGTTTTAATAGATGGTCATATACTTTTAAACGAATGTCGGCGCTAACACGCTCGCCAAGCCAGGTCATTAAATAGAAACGACAAAAAATGGCACTACTACTGAGCGCTGTAATGCCAATGACCAACAAAATGATCTCGTTTAAGCGCGATCCGTTATCTTTTAAAAAGCCTTCATCGACCATAAGGCGCACACCTTGCCCCAGCGATAGCCAAGCGAGCGAGCCGATAAACAAAAAGATAATCGCGGTGATCACTTTAGCGCGATAAGGTTTTAGAAAAGCGCCAATCCAAGGTAATACCGCACGCTGACTAACATGTGGTTTAGCACCATTAGCAGTCGGTGAGTATGGCTTGTCTTTGGCAACAGAAGAAGCGTTTTGATTCAATGCAATATCCCTAACCTATGCAAAGGTTACAATAAAAACAACAGCAGAATAACAAAACCCGCGCAAAGGCGGGCATTGTTATTTGTTTATTTATACTTTTAACATCATAGCTGATTGTGGAGAAGAGGATTAACTGGCTGAATTAACAAGCTCTGGTTGTTGCAGATCCAAATCAACTTTTGGGGTACTATGGTGACCATCACGCTTCCAATCAACTTCTAATAATTCAGCGCCAGAAAGGCTAAATGCTTGGCCAAAACCTTTAACATAAAGGCCATGGTGTGGGTTGAGCTTAAACAGATTAAAGTCACCAAGACTGGCTAGGTTATCTATCATCTCACCAAAGCGCGCTGATAATGCGGCAACGCCTTTAGTAAATACTTCGCTTTCACGATCAACAAGCTCCGCTGTGGCATCAAACGTTAAACGTTTACGTGCAAACACACTTTTAGCTTCAGCTTCATCTTCGAGTAACATAACCGATAAACGATTTACAGCTTTGAGGTTAGTGCCATGACGGGCAAGCTCACTGACTAAAATATAAAAACCGTCATCCGCTAAAGCAAAAGGGGCGTAACTCGCGTTTGGCACACCATTAGCGTCTTGGGTTGCCAGTTGCAATGTTGAACGTTCGGCTTTGAATGCTTCTATTTCTGGTAACAGTTTGTCTCGTAATCGTTGCTCTTTTTCAGTGCTCATTGCTCTAGTCTCTTTTTCTATTATCCGGCAAATTAAAATGGCTGATAGCAGTCACGATATCAGCCATGGATTAACTCAATTGATTAAGCTGTAACAGAGTTAACGCTATGCTTTAGCTCAATAAACCGTGCTACTTGATCTGGCAATAACACTCGTTTTTTATCACGGCCTAAATACACCTTAAACACCACCTCACCTTGTGCACCGAAGAAATTAATCGAATGGCTTTCGGTACCTCTAAATGGCTTACTTATAAGCGCAATCGCACTGATATCATCAAGCTTCAAATGGCCATGTAACCCATCACCTTTAGTGATTAAGTTATAGTAACCATGGGCATATTTTCCCTTAGGAAAACGACCTTTAAACTCAAAAATACTGGCCGACGTCGACACGATTGTGGTCATATTGCCCCATTCTGGAAGCTCAGTTAATAATGCGTCTTTCTGCGCTAACGGCAAGATAGTAAGCTGGTCTTTTGGCAAAGCCGACACAACAGCAAATTCACTGATGTTAAGCTCTACTGCCACCTGACTTGGCATTGCGGCAGGGTTATTGTCTAAATGCTGACGGATTTGCTCAACTGATACTGACATGGAATACCTCCTGTAAAATAAACGGCAAAGAGGTCAACTCAATTTAATGAATCGACCTCGCTCTCAATTAACTTAATTAGAAGCTATAGCGCGCTGACAATTTGAAATTCCTGCCTTGTTCGTACAAAGTTTGCCACGCTTGGCGATATTCCTCATCACCGATATTTTCAACGCTAAAGTCGACTCGTAGACCTTCGAATGTACCCATGGCAGGTTCCCACGCCACATACACATCCCATAGTTTGTAAGAATCGTACTGATTAACGTTGTCTGTTGGTAATTGATCTTGGTCGGCAACATAAGTAAAGCGAGTACCAAACTTCATGTCGCCTTCCATAATGGCTTGCGATAGATCGATACCTAGTTTTTTAGCTGGAATATTAGATAGGTATTCATCGGTAGCCTTATCCTTACCTTCGGTTTGACCGTAGTTTAAACTCACACGAGTTTGGTTATAGCGGTAGCGAGTTGAAAACTCAAAGCCGGTTAGTTTAGCTTCGTCAACATTGCTCCAAGAGGTTGTTTGCTCAAAACCAGGAATTCCCACCAATGGGTTAGAAACTGATTGCTCGATAAAGTCATCTACATCGTTTCTAAATGCGTTTAAAGTAATCGCAAGCTCATCATTGCCAGCAAGATTGGCAAAACGTAGGTCAGCTTTAATCTCTTTGTTTTGTGCTTGCTCAGCTTTCAAATCTGGATTGATTTCAAAGGTATTACATAAGCCATTAGGCAAAAATCCCGGGATTGAAGGAATACAGTAGTGAGTACCCGTCGAGAACATCTCTTCCATGCTTGGCGCACGGAATGCTTGATCGTAACGTGCACTTAAGGTTAGCCAGTCAGTCGTTTTCCAGATGAGACCAACTGAAGGTGAAAACGCATTGTCATCCGATGATATATTTAGGTTGTTACTGTCGTTTTTAAACGCGTCATAACGCACCGCAGCGTCAACTGACCAACTCTCCGCCAGCTTGATATCTGCTCGCGTATATGCGCCCCAAACTGTAGTTTCACCATCTATGTCATCAGGACGCTGGCCAGCTTGACCGCGATCGTCACGCACTGTTTTGATTGAGTCTTTATAACCATCAACACCATAGGTCAGTACGGTATTACCAAGCGTTGAACTATTATTAAGGCTAAATCCTAAGGTGTCATACTCAGTATTATCGACTTGATTCTTAGTGATGCGATCCTCATGGTAATCGGTACCATTCCAATACACAGTGGCATTGAGATCTAACAGCACATTGTCACTTGGATTAAAGCTGTAATCCAAGGTCACATTTTGGTCTTCTGTTTTACGTTTAACCAAAGGTACTGAACTACCAACATTAGTTGCAGGATTACTTGGGACTAATTCATCAATATTTGAAAAGCGCGCAGATAATTGCAAACGCTGAGCTTCCGTCGGATCCCAGCCAAACTTAGCTAAGCCACTAGTCCCTTCCGATGCGCTGTTCTCAAGGGTTTTATCATTGCCAATTTTAATGTTGTTACTGTCGTAATAACTACCATTTAGCAACCAATCGACATTACCTGCACTCGTGTCTGACAAACCATATATTGCACCACTTGTTTTAACGCGGTCGCCATTGGAGTCGTAACTTTGCTTTAAGTAGCCACCAAAAGTGTCTTCCTCTTCTAAAAAGTCAGACGCTGACTTGGTATTTTGAGCCACTACACCACCAATTGCGCCACTGCCCCATAAACTACTGGCAGGACCACGAACGACCTCTATCGAGCTTAGTAGCTCGGGATCCATAAAGTAGGTACCTCGATGACCAGAGTTAGCATTTTGACGAGCACCATCGATAGTTTGCAATACGCGCTGACCACCTAGACCACGAATTTCAACCCCTTGAGATGACGAGCGAGGCCCATTGGTCACGTTAACATTTGCTTCGTTTTGCAATGCTTGAGCAACTGATGCTGGTTGCGACTCTTGCAATTGTTCTTCAGTTACGACTGCCACACTGCGGCTCGATTCTGATGCTTTTTCACTAACGCGGGTTGCGGTAACAAGCACTTCATCAAATTCAGTAACTTGTTGCTCATTAGTTTGCTGAGTTGGTGCAGCATAAGCGCTAGAGCTAAGAGCCATCGCAATTGCGATTACAACAGGCTTCTTGATCATTGGTTCAATCCTCAAGGTCAGTATCAATAGCGTCTCGATTGGGATGCTGCTGATTGCAAATACCCAAAAAACAGATCGCTGTTTTGTTATTTTTCGGCACTTTACCTGAGATAAAAATTAAGATCAAATGAAAATCATTATCATTTGCGATCTCGTTAGGATTGATATATCTTATGCCTCTAGGAACAGCAGGCCAACCCTAACTATTTGTAAACAATGTAAATAATCAATTCTTCTGTCAAGATTGTAAAGGAGATGATGACATTGGAGTTAAGTTAGAAAATGCTGATATTGATTCATTTTTGGTTTTATTTGCTAGGTAAGAGGTTTCAGCATGACACCTAAACGTTATTTTGCTTTTGGTTGCTTAACTGTATTAATCCAAGGTGGCGTACTTGCATCGCAAAATACTGCGCCCCAATTGCAACTCAGTACAGGTTCAGCGATGGGGTCAAGCCAAGCAGTAAGTTTGTCTATTGCTATGCTAGCCAGCCAAGCGGCAGCAGAAACACCTGCAGCGCCTAAGCTGATAAACCCTCAACAAAAAATACCTGAAAAGCAGCCGACTAAACCTATTGCTAAAGCTGAACCACAAAAGGTTAAGCCTACTTCCGTAAAAGCAAGCTCTACAGCAACTCAGCTTGCCCAGCAAAAAACGCAATCCGTCACTAAGCCAGCGAGCAATCCAGTCGTAAAAGACGTTAATCAAAAAGTCACTGACGAGCCAACAACAGACGTTGCGCAAACTCAATCGCACAACCAAGCTAAAGTTGAAGCCAAGCAAGGTGTGAGTAAGCAAACTGTCGCCTTAAGTCAGCCCACATTTGCCGCACCACCAAGCCAACCGCATTACCCAAAAAAAGCCCGTAAACGCGGCTTTCAGGGTACAGCCACTATTGAAGTGATGTTCAACCAGATCGGTGAACAATTGTCGTTAACTCTCGTGGATAGCTCGGGTTATCGCTTACTCGATAAAGCCGCATTAAGCGCTGTTGAAAAGTGGCGATTTACCGCACCAAAACCACAAACAGCTTTTTCCTATACGGTGAGAGTACCGGTGAAGTTTGCGCTCAATTAACCCGTATTAGTCAGTCTTGCTTGGATAGCCAGACATTAAGGGTGTAAAACTCTAAAAATGTAGTGTTTAAGGGATAATGCAACATTATTTGTATTGATTTTTACCGTAAATGCGATGCTTAGGTCTCGCCAAGGAAAGTGAATGTCTCAACTATTATATCTACAACTATCAGAGCAACTGGGTGATCTAACCTGGCCATTGATTATCTGTGCATTTGTAAGCTTAATGATCATCTTAGAGCGCCTAGCGCTAATGCTTTATGAGCTACCTAAACGTGATACTTGGTTAACAGAACTGCGTCAGCAAGCACGCAGTGCCACGCCAGAGCAAAGACAACAACTGATGGAGCAAATAAGCCAAGGCCGCAGTATGTTAGCCAAGGGCACAGCGCTACTGTTGAGTCATGGTGATCAATCAAGAGCTATGCGCGAAGAGATAGTATCGCTTTGGTTAGTAAAGCAAAAATCAAATCTTTTATCAGGCTTGAAGATCCTGCAAATCATCGGCGTGATTAGTCCTATGCTGGGGTTGCTTGGTACCGTTTTAGGTTTAATCGAAATGTTTAACCAGCTAGGCCTATCCGATGGCCCTGTTACTCCATCGCAGTTAGCCTCCGGTTTAGGCCTAGCAATGAACACCACTGCTGCAGGGTTAATTATTGCACTGCCAGCAATCACCATGGCACACCTATTTACTATCTGGGCTGATCGTCGTTGCAATAAAATCGCCCATGCGCTCAACCTGCTCAACTTATGGCTAGAAGGCTTTGATCAAGCACTGAGCATCGGCAGTGACAGCGCGGCGCAGTTATGCTCAAAAGCAACGACCTGTAAAGAGGCTCACTGTAATAATCGTGTTTCAGCGGCTTCTACTGTTCAAGCCAATACCACAAGCGCTCAAACTGTAGGACAGCACTCATGATTTGTGCAGGTATAGAAGAAAGCACTGGCAGTATTGGCCTAGACCTGACCCCGCTTATCGACATTATTTTTATCGTATTGGTGTTTTTGCTGCTTACAGCTAATAGCCAGTTATTAAGCTTACCTGTGGATGTACCGACCGAAACAGACTCAAAGCTGACAGCAATATCTCAAGAGAAACATATTGCGATTAATGTGCTAGCAAGTGAGCCGCACTGGGCACTTGATGGCGAAAGCTACGCAGATTTTAGCGCCTTTGAAGCCGCATTAACAAAAGCCTTTAAAGTCTCACCGAAAGCCAAAGTGATTATTGCTGCCGATAAAACCGCACCAATACAACCTTTAATGACGCTACTGGCTGCTATGCAGCGACAAAACATCAGTAACACCCAAATTTTGATGGAGCCTTAATCGACACGAAATAGTCTGTTGTCAATTATTTTTATTCACCCTTTTTTGATTAGCTAACGAGCTAATCCAACTGTATTAATTTATTTGGAGTTACCCATGTTACATATAAAACTGTTACAGCCACTGTTAAAAAATAGGCCCAAGCAATGCGTGCTCGCAGGCGCCTTGTTGTCGCTATTGGTATTTAATCAAACCGCTTTTGCCCATGAAGGCCACGATCATTCAGGGCTGCAAGCTCGGGTAGTTAGCGCTGGCGCTGGAGTTACCGAATTGCTCTTGGCTTTAGATGCTGGCGATGAATTAGTCGCAGTAGACTCCACCAGCCAACTACCACAGGGCTATGATGAAGTAAAAAAGCTGGGCTATCACCGTATGTTAAGCGCCGAAGGTATTCTAGCGCTGTCGCCAAGTTTGTTATTGGGCACCGACGCTATGGGCCCTAAAGCTACACTTGATGTGCTGAGCGGTGCCAAAGTTAACGTGATCCAACTGCAAGATGCCTATACTCAGTCTCAATTATTAAGCAATATTGATGAAATGGGTGAGCTGCTTAATCGCCAAGAACAAGCTAAAACACTGCAAAATCAAGTACAGCAATCTTTTGTGCAAATAGAGCAAAAGCAGCAACAGATAGCAAAGCAAGGCGATGCACCTAAAGTCTTATTTTTACTGATGCAACCTGATAGGCCTGCACGAGTGGGCGGCGATGATACCGCTGCAGATATCATTATCAAGTTAGCTGGCGGTACCAATATTGCAGGATTTAGTGGCTATAAATCTGTGTCGCAAGAGGGGATTTTGTCACTGCAACCCGATGTCATTTTGATCTCTAATCGCTCAGATAAAGAGATTCAAAATCCAGTCGCCAAACTGCTAAAACAGATGCCACTACTTGAACATACTCCAGCAGGTAAGAATCAACATATTCAATCACTCAAGCCACAAGCACTGCTTGGTGGTTTAGGGTTAAGTGCCATTGAAGCCGCCGACAAATTGGCCAGCGACTTTATAAGTGTTAATCGGTATTAGTTGTCATAGCCCTATCGCTTCTAGAGATAAAGAGCAGGAAATATAATGGATAATCGTCGTTGGCTTTGGCCCAGTTTACTCGCCACTTTGGTGATAACGAGCCTAATGTCTGTCAGCATTGGTCCACTGCAAATTAGCCCCACTGTAAGTTTTCATGCCGTCATGAATTGGGCTACACCATTAGAGCTAGGTAGCGTTGCTCCCCATGAACAGCTAGTGATCAATAATGTACGCTTACCGCGTACTCTATTGGCGCTAACTGTCGGTGCAATTTTGGCTCAGTGCGGCGCAGTGATGCAGGGACTATTTAGAAACCCGCTTGCGGATCCTGGCATTATTGGTGTGTCTTCGGGCGCTGCATTAGGCGCGGCAATCTGTATTGTGCTTATTCCACAAGGCGGCGAATACATGGTCGCGCTCAGTGCATTTATTGCAGGCCTGCTCACCACTTTGATTGTGTATCGCCTTGCCAGCAGCCCGAGTGGCACTTCGGTGGTGTTATTACTGCTATCTGGTGTCGCAGTCGCCGCTTTAACTGGCGCAGGTATTGGCCTACTCACCTATATGGCTGATGACATGGCACTTCGCGATCTGACCTTATGGCAGATGGGTTCTATTGCTGGAGCGCAGTGGCATTACGTGATGTTAAGTTTAGTCGCATTGGCATTGATAAGCTGGCAGTTTAACCGCAGCGCTAAAGCTCTTAATGCGTTACTGCTGGGTGAAGCTGAGGCGCGCCATTTGGGCTTAAATGTCGACAAACTCAAACTAAAGTTGATTGTACTATGCGCCATTGGCGTTGGTATCTCTGTTGCTGCTACCGGAATTATCGGCTTTATTGGTTTAGTGGTGCCACATCTTGTGCGAATGATGGTGGGGCCTGATCATAAACAGCTTTTACCCCTTAGCGCTATGTTAGGGGCAGCAATCTTAGCCTTAGCTGATATCGGTGCGCGTTCACTAGTGCCGCCGTCTGAACTCCCCGTTGGTTTAGTTACCGCATTATTGGGCGCACCATTCTTTATTGTGTTGCTACTTAAGCAACGTCATCGCTTAGTTTAAGGTCAATCATTATGCAGACTTACAACCCAAACTCGGCGCCAAATGTGCTTGAAGTAAACCAATTATCGGTGCGCATTGGTCACAAACCGGTACTTACTGATATTAACCTGCAAATTAAAGCCGGCGAGGTGACCGCGCTGCTAGGCCCCAATGGTGCAGGCAAGTCCACCCTACTCAAAAGCCTTTGCCAAGACGTTGAAGTAGAGGCGGGCAACATTAAAATTCATGGTAAATCGCTTAGTTCATGGGACAGACAACAGCTAGCCAAGTCTATGGCAGTGTTGCCGCAACATGCCTCACTCACCTTTCCATTTAAGGTACGCGAGGTAGTGGAGATGGGCTTGTATCCACTATCTCTTAACCAACAACAAGGCAAAAGGCTTGTTGCTGAGCAGCTTGAACAAGTAGCGCTTTCGCACTTAAAAGAGCGCAGCTATCCGACCCTCTCTGGAGGAGAAAAACAGCGAGTACAATTGGCGCGCGTGCTAACTCAGCTTGCACAGTCTGAGCAATCGCCGATCTTATTGCTCGATGAACCGACTTCAGCACTCGATTTAGCCCAGCAACATCGTGTATTAGGCTTGGCACGTAGCCTTGCCCATGAACAAAATCATGCGGTAATAGTGGTGCTACACGACCTTAACCAAGCCTCACGCTATGCTGACCGATTAGTGGTGTTAGAAAATGGTTGTATCGTCAGCGATGGCATTCCTAGTGAAACCTTAACGCCAGAAACAGTAAGGCAGGTGTGGCATTACGATCCCGTGGTGGTCATGGAACCCGGTAAGCAAACGCCTTTACTGTTCTAGAAAAACCGACTTCGATTAGCATTCTCAACCTAAAAGACGAGTCATAGTTGCCCTACTGGAGACTCGCTTTTTGCATCACTTAAAGTACACTGTTTTTCTAAATAAATTCAGAGCTTACTATGTCAAATATCGTATATATCGCCACCAGCCTTGACGGTTTTATTGCTGACAAAAACAACCAGGTTTATTGGTTACATGATGTGCCTAACTCTGATGGTTAAGACCTTGGTTTTTTTTTGACTTTATGGCGCGTATTGATGCACTGATAATGGGGCGTAACACTTTAGAAATTGTGCTCAGCTTTGGGGTTGATTGGCCTTACACTAAACCGGTATTTGTGCTGAGCAACACGCTAACTCAAGTGCCTGATGGGCTTGAGGGAAAAGTGTTTTTGGTTAATGGTCATTGCCAGAACTTATCCAGCAGCTCAATGCTAAAGGATATAATGAGTTCTATATTGATGGCGGTAAAACTATTCAAGGCTTCTTACAACAAGACTTAATTGATGAGCTGATTATAACTACGATTCCGGTATTGCTTGGTGGTGGGATATCCCTATTTGGCGAGCTTGCTACGCAGCTTAAATTTAAGCATGTTCAAGCCGAGCGCTTACTTGACTGCCTAGTGCAAAATAGCTTTATCAGACAACGATAATGACTCTCAAAAACGGCAAAAAACCAACTGCTATAGTTATTTACAGCATGAAGCAAGTAATTATTGTTTTAAGCTCCCACAATGCCGATTCAGGTAATCTGTTGGCCATCGCGTTTGCTCGCTGTCAAACGGCTTTTAGATAATACTAGCTATCGCCTAATAGTATGCTGTTACTCACTGGGGGCTTTGATGCGCACTTTAACCAAACTGACACCCCACATGCTATTTATTGCCAGCGTTATTTAACCTAGTTAGGCGTAGATAACAGCGCCTTTACCGATATTACTCTCAGCCGCTTTACCTTTGAAGATGCCACGCTGGCTAAATCTATCGTTGAGCAACATAGATTTAATGAAATGACCTTAGTCACTTCAGCATTTCATATGCCGCGGGCTATTGCAGATATCAAGCTAAACTACTGCACGGCTCGATCAACGCTGTCCACTGAAAAGTTACAACAGCTTGAAACCCATGAAATGTCGGTTATGAATAGGAAGCGAAGAAATCTGGCTAACTATTTTGAATGAGGCGTTTAGATAACATGTTGAGGTAGGCTAACTTCCTGCGAATTTACGCCTACTCGTTAGCTTTGATAGTAGATCAAATTACCGCTAGATTAAGGATTATCATAGCTAAAGAAATAGGCCTTTAAACTTTCAATTACACTTTCTAGCACCGGTCCAGAGCCATGACTTCTCGATATCAAGCAGCCAACCGTGGTTAACCAACCGTGATATTCATGAGCTACAGGCAAAGCTACAAGTTCGCCACGTTCAATTCTCTGTTTCACTAACCATTCAGGCACAACCGCCCAGCCCACTCCTTTGCCAACTAAGCTAACTAAGTTTTGATGAGTATTGGCGTACCATGCCATTGTGCTTATCACGTAGCTAAACCACAATTCCTTTTGCTCTGAACTGCGGTGCACACATTGACGATAGCTTTTTAGATCCGAGTCCTGCACCAAGGTCAGTTTGGCCAAATCATGTTCAGCTGCTGCAATAGTCAGAAAACGCGCCTGCCCTAATACAAAGAAGTCCATATCCACTTTAAGCTCACCATCGGCATAAATGATCCCCACCTGCGCTTTACCTTGGCGAATCAGCTCTTCAACATCAAAGGTCGATGCGGCAATAATCTCAAACTGAGTAATTGGGAACTTATCAGCTAACGGTGCAATAATGGCCACTAGCTCATCGTTTACTAGGCTTTCGTCCACAGCAATAATCAATTCATGCTCAGTAACTTTAGATAACGACTCAACTTTTTGATCGAAGTATTGCTGTTGATGCAAGATTGAGTACGCAATTGGCAATAACGCTTTAGCGTTTTCAGTTAATACTGGGGTATTTTTATCGCGATTAAACAGCTCTTGATTAATGGCGATCTCTAAATTTGAAATTGCCTGGCTAACCCCTGATTGCGCCCGCTTTAACTTACGTGCCGCAGCAGAAAACGAGCCAGTTTCGCACACGGCAACAAAGATTTTTAACTGCTCAAAACTATACATGCCACTTTTCCTTTCACAGCCTTTCTACCGAGCAGTGCTAACTTATAGTCTGCCTAAACCGCAATACAAATACTGATCTTAAATCTGCAGCCAAATATATCACCTCCCACAAGCTATCACCAGTTGTGATAGCTACTAACTTTCTCTATTAGCATTTCTTGTAATAATCAGCGTCACTTTTCAGCGTTAATATTTTTATTGGAGTACACCATGGGGATTTTAGAGCGAGTATTTCACTCTGTGTTGTTTGAAGTGCTAGCAGTGACATTATCTGTTATCGGCTTAACCATTTTTACCGATTTCGACATCAAGTCACTATCAGGAATGATGATAGCTGTAGCCACTATTGCGATGATTTGGAATTTCATCTTCAACTGGGGTTTCGACCGAATTATGACTGGTGATAAAGAAAAGCGCCCGTTAAAAATGCGCATCATTCATGTCACTTTGTTTGAGGTCGGTTTGCTGTTTTTTTCCATACCGGTAATGGCTTACATTCTCAATATCGGCATCGTAGAAGCATTGATTATGGACTTAGGTGTAACGGTATTTATTACCATTTATGCTTTTACCTATAACCTAATCTACGATCACACCCGCGCCTTTATTATGCGCAACCGCACCATTGCTTGCTCATAACTACAAGCCGTTAACTGCTGACTGACGGCTTAGTTTATCGTTAGCAGTTAACTTTACACCCGCCTCAGCTATTAACTATTCCGGTAGCGAACCACTCATACCCCTCACAATATTTAGACCGCCTATTAGCAATAGCAGAGACCTTTACATTGCAAAGCCCAATAACTTGATCAATCGCAACAAAACACCAAGTAGTAATAATTATCATTATCAAAACAACTTTGTTGATTGAGAACTGCGATGATTTTAACACCAACCATGACAGGTATTGCGAGCCCAGACCCACTGCAACATGCTTTTAAAGTAAAAAGTGCACCTCATGCCGGTCGCAGTGGCAGCCGTCCGGTGTTTCTTGAGCCTGCTCAATGGCAACAATGGTGGCAAGAACCCAGCCAAGCATCTGAACGCGCGCTTTATATACATATTCCATTTTGTCGCAAGCGCTGTACCTTTTGTAATTTCTTCGAAAATGGCACGAATCCAGAGCGGATAAGCCGTTACATTGAGCACTTAACGGAGCAACTGAAAATCGCTGCTGATACTCCTTTAGTGCAGAGCCAAGCTTTTAATACGGTTTATGTTGGCGGCGGAACACCAACTGATATCAGTAGCAACGAAGTCAAACAACTTGGCGAAGCCATTGGACGATTTCCGCTAATTGAAAAGGCAGAAGTCACTCTAGAAGGTAGGCTTAATGGTTTTGATGATGATAAATGGCATAACGCTATAGCACACGGTTTCAACCGGTTCTCGTTTGGGGTGCAAAGCTTCGATACCCAAGTACGCCAAGCTGCTGGTCGTTTTGATGATAGAGATTATTTAATTAACCGCCTACAGCAATTGAGGCAACACCCTAGCGCCAGTATTGTGATTGATTTGATTTTTGGCTTACCAGGGCAAACCTTAGATATTTGGCAGCAAGATCTACAAGCAGTAATTGATAGTGGCGTGCATGGCGTTGATCTGTATCAACTGATTGGTCTATGTGGCACTCGTATTGAGCACGCCCGTGAAAAAGGCAAAATTCTGGGTACAGCCCTCAGCGAGTTTCAAGCAGACAGTCAAACTCGTGCCAATATGTATGCCAGTGGTGCCGCGCACTTTGAATCACTAAATTGGCAACGATTATCTAGTTGCCACTGGCGCCGAGATAGCCGTGAGCGCAGCGTTTATAATAGCTTGGCAAAAAGTGGCATAGAGATCTTACCTTTTGGCGCAGGTGCAGGCGGCAGTATTCACGGCCACGGTTGTATGAACGGCAGAGATCTTAAACAGTGGCATCTAGCTCATGATGTAGTGATGACTCCAGCAATATCAAGCGATACCTCCTCTGTACAAAATAACCCAGTGCAGGTGCCGGGTATGTTGATGAGCCCTAACCCATCAGCCAAGTTAGATGCCATATTTAAGCGTGGCTTAGATAGCGGTAAACTAACACTTAATTTGTTGTCTGTTGAAATGGTCACTCACCTACAGCCACTGTTTAGCGAGTGGCAAAAAAATGGGTTAGCGACGCTCACTTCAAGTGAGTTAAGACTTACATTAGCCGGACGTTTTTGGAATGTTAATATGCAAACGGGTTTGTTTGAGTATCTTGCAGAAAATCCTCTTGAACCAGCAGGGCATTCGATTAATAGTACCGTTCCAAAACCCAAACATGTTGCAATGCCTAATCATGCAACTGCCAGCTAGGCTACATTTTCCCCAAACCTAAACCAAGGCTTATGTCACCATTACGCGCACTGCAATCTGTTTAAAGAGCTGATATAGTGCGCATATTCTTAGCTAAGCATTCATTTATCTATGGCAACAGCAACCCCAAAGCGTACTAACTCAAAAGCACCGATGTCAAAACCGTCAATTTCAACCGAAAGCAAAACTGAAGCGATGAAAATGGCTAAAGCGACTCAAAAGCCAGGGCAAAGCAAAGATCAAACCAAACTCATCGCCCAGGGGATTGAAAAAGGCATCGCCGAATATAAAAAATTGCAAAAGGGTAAGGCAAGAGAGCGCGATAAAGCCCGTAAACAAGACTTAAGAAGTAAAGCGCGTGAAGCCAGTGAGCAAGATCATGACCACAGTAACATTGAAGATCGCGCAGCAAGTCCGTACCTGCCTTGGGGACTGCTCACATTGAGTTGGATTGGCTTTATTATCTACATAATCCTCACTCAATAAGTCACATCTTTACCTTATCTGCCACTTCCTTTCAGAAATTGCACTAATACTAGCCATTAGTGCAATTCTCATTTAGCGCCATATTGTTTAGCATTTGATTTATTTCTAGATTCTGATTTTAAAGTTAGGTGGAGATCTGTTCATAATTTGTCATAAGTTGTCTTATCTCATTCATTGATCTCTCCATCACTATTCACAATATCTATCTATACTTAGCCTATCAAAATATATGGATTAGCTGGAGCACACGGTCATGACTGAGCAATGCCCCCCAAAAGAACAAGTTAGTAACAAAAAAGATGAGCTAAAAGCATTAGGCTTTATCATCTTTATTTTATTCCCTGCGCTAAGCGTTACCTTGGTTAGCGTATACGGCTTAATTGTCTGGCTAACCTTGACACTTACAGGCGTTCCATCTCACTAATTTCAACAACTTATTTTAAATTCTATTAAGAGGATGCCGTTATGAGATGGTTACTTAACATCTGGCGCACACTAACTAAACCGGCTAAATATCTGACTTTAGGCACTGTAAGTATTTCAGCTTTCCTAATGGGTATTATCTTCTGGGGAGGCTTTAATACTGCACTTGAAGCAACTAACACAGAAGCTTTTTGTATCAGCTGCCACAGTATGGAAAGCATGCCATACCAAGAACTGAAAAAAACGGTGCACTTTTCTAACAATTCTGGCGTGCGTGCGACCTGCCCAGACTGCCACGTACCACATAACTATGGCCGTAAAATTGCCCGTAAGTTAGAAGCCTCTCACGATGTATACGGCTGGTTATTCAATACGGTCAATACGCCTGAAAAGTACAACGCGAAACGCCTCGAAATGGCGAGCCGCGAATGGAAACGATTTGACCGTGACAAGTCTGCAGCCTGTAAAAACTGTCATAACTACGATTCAATGAAGTGGGACACCATGTCTAAGCTTGCAGTTAAGCAAATGAAGCGCGCTGCTGAGACAGACCAAAGTTGTGTTGACTGCCATAAGGGTATTGCACATACGCTACCTGACATGGGTACAGCTCGTGCACCTGAATTGATTGCTGAAGTCGGTCGTGGCATTAGCGGTCTTCAAGTAGGACAAAGCTACTTCACTGCGCTAACCAAGCCACTATTCTTCAACGATAAAACTGACGTTGAAGCGGGTACGCTAAATATCGCAACTAAGGTCAAAGTGCTTGAAGTTGTGGGTACTCGCGCCAAGATTGGTATTGACGGCTGGAGAAAGAAAATCGGTGCTGGCCGCGTGATCTATTACGACTTTGGCTTAAATATCCTTTCAGCTCAGCTCACTAAAGATGCTGCGCTAGAAGAAGGTGTGATTAAGACATTCGAAGAGAAAGAAGATCCTATGACGGGCCTAATTTGGCAACGTGTAGAAGCTGACATTTGGACAGATACTGACTACTTATTATCTGATCTACAGCCACTATGGGATTACGCTCGTAGCACATACGATACCAGCTGTAGTGTATGTCACACTCAACCAGCACCTGCCCACTTTGACGCAAATACTTGGCCAGGCATGTTCCAAGGCATGATCGCATTCGTCAACATGGATCAAGATACGCAAGCTTTGGTGCAGAAGTATTTACAAGAGCATTCATCAACTTTCGATAAGTCGGCTCACTAATAGGACATAATGCAATGAACAGAAGAGACTTTCTAAAAGGCTTAGTAGGAACATCTTATGTCGTACTTAGCGGATCATCAGTACTTGCACCTCTCAATGCGTTAGCAGCATCAGGTGCCGATGCAAGTGACGGCTGGCTTACAACAGGTTCGCACATGGGTGCGTTCAAGATGAAGCGTAAAAATGGCGTGATCTCTGAGGTTATTCCTTTCGATACCGATATGTATCCAACGGATATGATCAACGGCATTAAAGGGTTAGTTTATAACGAATCACGTATTCGCTACCCAATGGTTCGCTTAGACTTTTTATTAAAAGGTCACCAAAGCGACACTAAACAACGTGGTGACTTCCGCTTTGTTCGTGTGACCTGGGACAAAGCACTTGGCTTGTTTAAAGACTCACTCGATCTTATTCAAACAAAATATGGTCCATCAGGACTGCACGCTGGACAAACAGGTTGGCGTGCAACCGGTCAGCTGCACTCATGTACTAGCCACATGCAGCGCGCAGTCGCCATGCACGGTAATTTTGTTAAAAAAGTCGGTGACTACTCAACAGGTGCAGGGCAAACCATTTTGCCTTACGTCTTAGGCTCTACCGAAGTGTATGCACAAGGTACCTCTTGGTCACTGATCCTTGAACACTCTAAAACGATTATTTTATGGTCAAATGATCCATACAAAAACCTACAGGTTGGCTGGAATGCTGAAACCCATGAATCATATGCCTACCTTGCTCAGTTAAAAGAGAAGGTTGCTAAAGGCGAGATCCGTGTTATCAGTATCGACCCTGTTGTTTCCAAAACACAGAAATACCTAGGTTGTGAGCATTTATACATAAACCCACAAACCGACGTGCCATTCATGCTGGCTATTGCCCATGAAATGGTAGAAAAAAACCTACACGATAATGAGTTTATCGAAGGCTATAGCTTAGGCTTTGACAAGTTTTTACCTTATCTAAAGGGCCAAACTGATGGTGTTGAAAAAACACCTGAATGGGCATCAAAAATTTGTGGTGTTTCACCAGAGATTATCCGTGATCTTGCAAAAGTCATGACCAAGGCCCGCACTCAAATTTTGATGGGTTGGTGTGTACAGCGTCAGCAGCATGGTGAGCAGCCATACTGGATGTCTGCGGTACTTGCGACCATGATAGGCCAAATTGGTTTGCCTGGCGGCGGTATTAGCTATGGCCACCATTACTCAGGTATTGGTATTCCATCTTCAGGTGCCGCGGCGCCAGGTGCGTTTCCACGTAACCTTGACGATGGCCAAAAGCAACTTTTTGATAGCACAGACTTTAAAGGTGCAAGTAGTGTTATTCCTGTTGCCCGTTGGATTGACTCAATTCTTGAACCAGGTAAAACCATCGATGCAAACGGCTCTAAGGTCACCTACCCAGACATTAAGATGATGGTGTTCTCTGGTAACAACCCATGGAACCACCACCAAGACCGTAACCGCATGAAGGAAGCCTTCTTCAAGCTTGAGTGTATTGTGTCTATCGATATGAACTGGACTGCAGCTTGTCGTTTCTCTGATATCGTGCTGCCAGCCTGTACCACGTTCGAACGTAACGATCTCGACGTCTACGGATCTTATGCTAACCGTGGCTTGCTTGCCATGCAGAAAATGGTCGAGCCGCTATACGAGAGTCTGTCAGATTTTGAAATATTCACTCGATTTGCAGCATTGTTAGGCGAAGGTAAAGCACAAGAGTACACTCGCGGCATGACCGAGCATCAGTGGCTAGAGATGCTATACAACGATTGTAAAGCGGCGAATAAAGGCAAGTTTGAAATGCCATCATTTGAAGAGTTCTGGCAAGCTGGCTATGTAAACTTTGGTGAAGGTAAACCTTGGGTTCGCCATCAGGCATTTAGAGACGACCCAGAGATCAATCCATTAGGTACCCCTTCTGGCCTGATTGAGATCTACAGCCGTAAAATAGCTAATTACAAATATGATGACTGCCCAGGCCACCCAACTTGGATGGAAAAGGTTGAACGTAGTCATGGCGGTCCAGGTTCTAAGAAGCACCCAATTTGGTTGCAGTCTTGTCATCCTGACAAACGCTTGCATTCACAAATGTGTGAATCAACCGAGTTCCGTGAAACCTACACAGTTAAAGGGCGTGAGCCAGTATACTTAAACCCAGAAGATGCCAAGAAACGCGGCATTAAATCTGGCGATATTGTACGTGTATTTAACGACCGTGGTCAGCTTATTGCCGGTGCCGTAGTATCGGATAAGTTCCCTGAAGGCGTTATCCGTATTCAAGAGGGTGCTTGGTATGGGCCGGTTGGCAAAGATGGTAGCAAAGAAGGTGGTGCAGAAATTGGCGCGCTAGACAGTTATGGCGATCCAAATACCCTAACGCTAGATATCGGTACCTCTAAGCTTGCACAGGCTTGTTCTGCTTATACTTGCCTTGTTGACTACGAAAAGTATCAAGGTAAAGTACCTGCAGTCAGTTCATTCAGTGGTCCGGTTGAGATAGCACTATGAGTACAGATGCTGTAAACGCAAAGTCAATAGAGGTTAACCCAGTTAATCAGGTTCGAAGCACTATTTATCAATTACTTTCGTCATTGTTTGCGAAAGAAATTGATCATAAAACACTGCATGATTTAACCAGTGAGCAAGCGCAGATTTTCTGGGCACAACTGAGCAGTGAAAGCGCCTTTAAAGCCGATGTAAATACCTTGGTTGCAGAGCTTGCTACGCTTAACACCGATAAGGCACTACTAGAACTTGCTGCTGATTATTGTGGCTTGTTCTTAGTTGGCACTAAATTCAGTGCATCGCCCTACGCAAGCTTGTATTTAGACAACAAGCCAGCAAGAAAAGGCGATGAGCCACTGCTCTTTGGTGAGCAGCATCAGCAGATGAGTGAGTTTTTGAAGCAGAGTCAGCTACAAGTACAAAGCGAGTTTCCAGAGCCTGCCGATCACCTTGCGGTGATCTTGGCTTATGTCGCTCACCTTTGTACCCATAGTGATGACGCTGCTCAGCTCAGCTTTATTCAAGACAACTTAGCTAATTGGCTAAATAACTTTGTGGCTAAAGTCACCAAAGTTGATCGTGGTAACTTCTATCAAGCTTTGGCAAGACTCACCTATTCTTGGGTTAAGTCTGATGCCGAATGGTTAGCATCTGAATTAAGCTAACCCCAAAGCTATTACCAAGCGTCTATTAAAAACCGTCCATAAAAAGCGTGAGTGAACCTAAGTTCTCTCACGCTTTTTTATGTCTGTTAATCATCTGCTAATCGATCAGCGAACCTTAATTGATTGCACTTTTACAAACCGTTACGCTCAGATTTTTGCTGCTCTATCCAAGCCTGTAATTGGGCGATTGATGCTTGCCATAATACTTTGAGCATTTCAAGCTCGCTGGCTTGATACTCGCTTAGAGTTAAGCCGGACTTTTCAAGTGCCTTGCACTGCTTTGATAACTCACCTAAGCCCATATTGGCACTACTCCCTTTTAGGGCATGTAATATATGACCAATATCGACACCGTCTTTGAGTAACCTGTTATTGAGTGAATCATCCTTGAATAAATTGTCAAAATGCACCTGACTGGTGTCTTGATAAAGCGTTGCTAGCTCTATTACAGTTTCTAGGCCGAGGTAAGTTAAGTCTTGAGTTAACTGGACTTCATCGAGCAATTGAAAAGGTGAAGGGTGTTTGCCCCCAGAGGGCTCTATACTTGCTGAAGGCTTTTTACCCGCTGATGGCTCTATATTCGCTGAAGGCTTTTTACCCGCTGACGGCTCTTTACCTGCTGAGGGCTCTGCCTCCCCCAACCAGTTTGATAAGGCTTGCATGTCTAAGGGTTTCATCAAGACTAGGTTAAAGCCTTTTTCATGGTAGTTATCTATATCATCAGCTTGCACCTGCGCGGTAAATGCGGCAATTTCTATCT
Organism: Shewanella sp. 30m-14; assembly: GCF_052977125.1. Classification (NCBI taxonomy): domain Bacteria; kingdom Pseudomonadati; phylum Pseudomonadota; class Gammaproteobacteria; order Alteromonadales; family Shewanellaceae; genus Shewanella; species Shewanella sp. 30m-14. The sequence goes on from NZ_JBRILW010000002.1 coordinate 61,686, forward strand.
GATGCTGAGCCTGCTTATTCACCTGCTGCAGCTCTGCCAATAATGCGACCCCAGAACCGTCGCCAAGTTGAATGTCGAGCATGATGGCGTCAAACTGCTCTGCGCTTTGTTGATGGTAAATTTTCCGCGCCGCTTCGCAGCTTTGGGCTAATACTGATGTATGCCCCAAATGGGCTAAGAAGCCTTGAGCTACCATGGCGTTAATTTTATTATCTTCAATCACTAAGATATGTTTGGATTCAACATGCACAGCCGTAGCTTGCAGTTCAATATCGGGTCTATCACAACGCATTAATGGGAGTGAAAAACCAAAGGTACTGCCTTTACCCAGCTCACTCTTTACCCAGACGCCATGATTTTCAGTCTCTGCACCGGTATTCATTAATTCCACAAGCTGCTTACAAATAGCTAAGCCTAAACCTGTACCACGGTCCCGGCCTTTACTCGACTCATTACTGTATGCTTTAAAAAGCTTTTTCATCGCTTTAGCATCAATACCAACACCAGTATCTTGCACGGTAAACAGCAGTTGACTGTCTTTAGCTTCAACCGTGAGCTCAACCATGCCTCGAGGAGTAAACTTAATCGCGTTGCCTAATAAATTAAGCAATACCTGCCTGAGTTTGGGCCCATCGATATAAACCCATTGAGGTAAGCCTGCATGATTGGAGCGCAGCGTTAATCCAGCAAGTCCGGCACCGGCAAGCATAATTGCCACCACTTGATCGAGTAACTCGTTAATATCGACCGCGCGCGGTTCATTAGCGAGTTTTCTCTGCTCTAAGCGAGAGAAGTCTAAAATGTCGTTCAACACGGTTTGCAGCAAGGTACCGCTATATTGAGAGAGTGCTAACATCTGTTGCTGAGCAGCTGGCAAGTTAGAATGCCCAAGCAAGGTTAAGGTACCCAGTAGACCATTAAGCGGCGTACGGATCTCATGACTCATCGTCGCCAAAAACAGCGACTTAGCCTGATTAGCTTGCTCAGCCATATCACGGGCTAACACATGACCTTTGGATTCTTTATCTAGCTGAATATTCGCTTCCGCAAGCTCAAGTGTTCTCGCCTCAACCTTAGCTTCCAACGCTTGTTTATGTTCAAACAATTCGGCAGCGATATCACGTAATTCAGCCTGTAATTTTTGGTTATGGTCAGTTTTCTGTTTAAACGCTTTAATAGCACTCGCCATCGCGGCGAGTTCATCATCACCTTGGGTATCAATGGTTACTGCTGTATTGCCAAGGCTCAGCTGGGCCAACGCCTTAGTCGCCGCATCAAGCTTAAGTGCAATGCCTTTATAAATAACTCTGTAGACCACAAAAAAGATCACCAAAAACATCAATAGCCCTGTCACCCACAGGCCCAATTTTGACCAACTTAGCTGCTTGAGATAGGCACTTCTGGCATTCTCAGCTTCTAAACGTTGCTGCTGCATGGCATTCGCCACCACCTTATTGAGTACATCCAGTTTGTCGGTTATCTGTTGTAGTTGCAGCTCTTGCGCTCGATTGTATTGGGTGTATTCCTGTTGCAATATCATACTTTTCGGTAACTTTTGCAGTAGAGAAAATTGCTTAGATAAGGCTTTGGCGCGATTAGGGTCACGAATAATGGCTGTTAGACTTGTCAGAGAAGAAAGGTATCTTTTCTCAACATCACCAAATGTGCCAGCCACTGCTTTCCCTCTGCTGGCAAGAGGTTTAGCCGGGAGCTGCAAAGGTACACGATTTTGAAAAGAGAGGTCGCGCACCACAGGAGTGGTACGACCGCTCATGTTACCCAGCAGACTATAAATACCGGACTCCAGTTCTGGAGACTGGAACATCTGCCCCATAAGCGCAATGTTATGCACTATTTTTAACGCGCGATTGAGGCGTTCTTGAGTATCTAAATCTTGCTCAATCAATGTATCGAGTAACTGCGCAGTTTTTTCAGCGCCTACCGCCTCGGGGTAAGCTAGGCTCAGCTTAGACAAAATACCCGAATCAACAATAGCGAGCTCCGCCAAGAGTAACTCGGTACTTTTATTGGCCGCATTGACTAACTCTTTGCCCTGCATTTTTAAATTGTAAGCTACCTCAATACGTTGGCCAACCTGCTCACCCAGCTTTGAAATGTCGACAATAATATCCGATGCGCTTTGCTCAAGACTTAAGTCGAAATTCACCTCTAGCGCCTTGAGGATCTGAATTGCACCAACCATGGTCGCGCTTTCAATTGACAACTTACGCCCCACAAACTGACGCTGAGACTCATCTTGTGTCTGGCCTAATTGTTTTGCATTTTCAGCTAAGGCATTACTCGAAAGAGCCAACTCACTGGCCGCTTCTGATGCAGGTAACGCGCGGTTATATAAATATTTATCTGCCTCTTGAACCCAACGCAGACTAATACTCCCTAGGCTAACCAGCAGCAGCAATAATAAGGCTAGCAAACCAAAAGCCAGCATAAGGCGACCTGTTAGGCTTTTTGTTGATAGGGATAATTTAGGCAAAGGTGATTTTGGCAAAAACAATACACTCACTGTTATCTGTTAAGCTGGTACAATATTAATCGCTTATTCAGTCGATTCATAGGGATGTTAACCATGGTAAAAATTCTGCTGCAGCGTTTGTTACCCTTTGTTGGCTTATGTTTGTTAAGTCCGCTTTTAACCGCCGCAGAAACAGCCTCACCTTGGTTATTAGAGCAAAGAACGCCCTTTGAGAGCATACAGCAGCAAAGGACTGCAATCGAACTCATACCGCTCACCTCATCTAAAAAAATATGGCGAATTTGTGCGCTCGTACCTCACCTAAAAGACACCTACTGGACCGGAATTAACTACGGATTAGTGCAACAAGCAAAGCAATTAAATCTCGAACTGGCGCTATTCGAAGCCGGTGGTTATTACGGCGTAGACAAGCAGTTAAGCCAGCTCGATAACTGTATGAAACACAACTTTGACGCGATTTTACTCGGTGGTGTTCGCCCCGATATTTTAGACCTTTACCAGGCCCCAATTAATAAACCCGTTATCGCGCTGGTTAATCGGCTGGCTCACGAAAAAATCAATACTCGCATCGGTGTTAACTGGTATCAGATGGGCTATATTGCTGGTCACTATATTAAACAACAGGCCCACAAGCCTGCCAACCTTGCCTTGTTAACTGGCCCAGATAAATTAGGTGGCAGCGACCTTGTTGAGCAAGGCCTATCTGCAGCGTTAAAAGGCAGCTTAGTTAGCATTAGCGCTATTCACCACGCCGACAATAATCGCAACCTGTACCGTGATGAATTAGAGTCCCTACTCAGTAAGCAAACTCCAGATTATATTTTAGGTAGTGCTGTAGCCATAGAGGCGGGGGTTAGCATGCTGCGTCAGTATCAGCTAACCGATAAAGTAAAGCTTATCAGCAGCTATTTATCCCCAGCGATATTGCGCGGAATTTATCGTGATAAAGTGGAGTTTAGTAACGACGATCAGGTGGTTCTGCAAGGAAAGTTGGCTATCGACATTACAGTACGAGAACTTGAAGGGGCTAAACCCTTCGGTGATATCGGCCCCAAAATCCACACTCTTTACCCAGGCCATATTAGCAAAAATGTGCTCGAGACCAGTTTACCTCCAGCGGACTATTACCCGATTTACCGAGTAAACATTGAATATTGAGCCTAATAGAACAACGACTTTTAAGCTTGAGATTATCATGGGCGTATGGAGTTGATACCTGCAAGACTATAGACTATAGACTATAGACTATGGACTACGGACTACGGACTACGGCGAATTTTAAATGAGATGCTTAATTGAGAAGTTTATATGACTAATATCGTTTATATCGCAACCAGTCTTGATGGCTTTATTGCTGACAGAAATAACAAAATTGACTGGTTACATGATATCCCCAATCCCGATGGTTCAGACTTGGGTTTCAGCGACTTTATGACCGGAGTTGATGCACTGATAATGGGACGAAATACATTAGAGATCGTGCTCAGTTTTGGCATAGACTGGCCCTATACTAAGCCCGTTTTTGTATTAAGTCATACATTAACAGCATTACCCGATGCATTAGAGGGGAAGGTATTCTTAGTGAATGGCCCTCTTAACGAGGTGCTAAAGCAAGTTAAGGCTCAAGGCTATAACAACCTGTATATCGACGGCGGCAAGACCATTCAAAGCTTCTTACAGGAGGACTTGATTGATGAGCTCATCATCACCACGATCCCGATATTACTCGGCGAAGGTATTCCGCTTTTTGGCAAACTCGCATCACCGCTTAAATTTAAGCATGTAAAAGCAGAGCGCTTAGTCGACTGTCTAGTACAAAACAGCTATATAAGGCTGAGATAGCTGCCGCGTAGTTCTATAAAAAGGTAGGGCTAAACGTCACGATATTAGCGCTGAAATACCGTCTAGCGTTGACCTTTAGCTCCGCTTCTGCCCTAAAACCAGTGTAAGCCGAAAGTTCACCATTAATGGCGGTTCCAGGACAAAACCTTCAAATAACAAAATGCCTAATTAGGTATTAATCCTTCACTTTCGCGGCAAATAAGTAGCCTTCACCGTGGATGGTGACAAAGAGCTCAGCTGATAGCTTATTACGCAGTCGACGAATGATCACATCTATGGTTCTGTCGTTAACGTCTTGATCTCTGTGGCTAGTTTGTAGCATTAAACGCTCACGGGATAACACTTGCTGCGGGTGTAATGAAAAGGCGGTTAGCAGTTCAAACTCGGCTTTAGTTAACTTAATTTGCTCACCGTTATGGGTCAATTGCCGGCTATTAAGCTCTAACACATAATCATTGAAGGCAATGATATTGTCATTGGGGTCATCTTGCTCTGCACTATCTGCAACCGCCTTTGCCACCAGTGACATGCGCCAGAGTAAGTTCTTTACCCTAACTAACAGTTCTCTTAGCTCGAAAGGTTTGGTGACGTAGTCATCTGCGCCCATCTCTAGGCCAACAATTTTGTCTATGGTTTCATCACGCCCAGTAACCAGAATGATCCCCACATGACTCTTGCTACGCAACTCACGCGCAAGGCTCAATCCATCAACACCGGGCAAATTAATATCAAGCATAACCAAGTCGATATGTTGGCGTTCAAACTCACGCCACATCTGGTCTCCATCTTGAGCTTCGAGCACTTCATAGCCCTCTTTCTCAAAATAACCTTTTAATCTAGCTCTAATGACAGCTTCATCATCGACAACTAGTACTCGGTAACCCATATATCACCTCAACCCTAAACCGCTTTTATCTATAAAAAGTGTCTGCTTAAACGCGGCACATAATATACACAAGTTAACACGTAAAGCGAGCCGTTGAGGTGGGAAGTCACAGATAGCCACAAGTTATAGCGACAAATAAGACACAAAAAAGCCAACTTAATTTAAGTTGGCTTTTAGCGAGTAGTGATTAATTCATCAAAATAGCAATGTCATTAGAAGCTTTTACTGACCCCAAACACGACACGGTCATCGAAGATTTCAGTTTGAGTACCATAAACTAAGTGAGAGTCACCAACTGAACTACCATGGTATCTAAGGTCGAAAGTTAAGCCTACATAGTTAGCTTCGACACCCAAGTTCCAGTGAGTCCAGCCCTCGGCGCCTTCACCATCAAGGTCTTGGTAACCGAGTGAACCTGATAACTTAACGCCATTATTGAAAGCATAGCTTGGGTGAACAGCATAGTTAACACCCTGCCAACCATCAACACCAAACCAATCGTCTAATGTCGGTGTGACTTCAAGCTGAACATTTGCCTGACCAAATTGCTTAGCAACACGCAGCCATAATTCGGTATAGTTTGAATAGGAAGCACCAGGATAAAGATATGAAAATACCATTACGTCATAAGTAAAGCCGCTATCTCCGAAGGCACCCGCTTTACCGATATATGGCGCAGTTACGATCTCAAGGTTTGGATCGGCAAACTTAATGTTTGACGCAAATGCACCTGCGTACCAGCCATCATCATTGCCCCAGCCCAAAGTCCCCTGTACTACAGGTACGTCGCCATCCATCGTTTCGGATTCACCACGGAATACATAGTCAGTTGCAAACTTAACATTACCGCTAATTTGACCACCGAAAAGTTCGTTGTCATCGGCGGCTACTGCTGAGCCCATACTCGCCATCGCTAGGCCACCAAGCATAATCGCATGTGTAAATTTCATAATCATCATCCCAACTGTTTTCGATCTAAGTTTTAATTTAAAGCTATTAATCACAGCTTTTAATTTACGATTTTATAATCTGAGCTTAGGTAAAAATCTTACTCTCAAGTTATTAATGACCTTGAGAGTAGATATGAACTAAAAAACCAACATTGTGAAAAAATATGAATAGTGCAATTTATCTAAACCCTGTTCAGTTTAGCTGGCCTTCTTCAACAATAACCCCTTTAGCTCCTCAATCTGCCCCTTAAGCTCTGCTACATCGGCAACACTCGCTGGCTTATCCATTGGATCTTGAGGCTCTTGCTCACCGCGCATCGCCGCGGTTTCTTGGGTCATGACATCCAGTACAGCACCCACCATCATATTTAAAAATACAAACGCCGTTAAAAAGATAAAACTTAAATAGTACACCCAGCTCAATGGATACACCGCCATCGTCTCATACATTATCGATGTCCATGATTCGAAGGTAGAGATCCTAAATAGCGTCAACATGGCAACGGACACATCTCCCCACAAGAAATCATTAATGTGAGCGAAGAACATGCTGCCTATAGCGCCGTATATATAGAAAATCACAAACATGAGCAAAGCGATATAGCCCATTCGGGGGATGGCTTTAAGCAAGGCGTTCACCAGCATTCGTAGCTCGGGGATCATCGAGACTAAACGCAACACCCTGAAAATACGTAATAGGCGCGCTAACAATATCGCCGAACCACCAGCTGGAATAAGGCTTCCGATAACAATAATGGTGTCGAAGAGGTTCCAGCCATTGCTAAAAAATCGCTTCGGCCCGTCACTGGCAAGAAAGCGAATAATAAGCTCTATAGCAAAAAACACCGTGATACCGATATCGAGCACCACGAGGCTACTCTCCATCCAACTCGGTAAGTGGTAGGTATGTGCGCCAATCGACAGAGCAGAAACCACAATAACGAAGATAATGAAGCCTTGAAAAAACTTACTGTTATCAATTTTTTTGAGTTTTGACTGTAAGCCAGAAACATTCGCAAGCACGCTGTGCTCCTATTTAAAATGGGATTAAAAAGGCAATAAAACTGCTCTAGACCACGCAAGCAAACGCTACGCTAGCCAAAGGATCGCGCAGTGTAATCAGCAAGGCTTAATTTTGTGTTAAATCAAAGGCAGAGAAACGAGATTAGGGAGCGAGAAAGCTCCCTCTGGCTGGATTAGTTAAGTTGAGCTTCGATTTCGGATAAATGCTCCACCACCCATTCACGGTTAATGGCGCCCCAATGGTTAATTTGGTAAAAACCGGCATTATTGCGCTCCCCCTCTTGCACAAACTCACACTCAATCGCGAGATCAGCCAAAGCAACAATAGCGTCTTGCAATGTGCGACGCGGCATTTCGGTGAGCTTATGCAAAGACAGTAAGTTATGTCTTTCACTGTCGATCAGATAGGCAATATATAGCTTTCGTAGCAAAGCCTTTTGCTGCTTAGATGCGGTAAAGTTGAGACTCATAAGGTTCTTATTATTAAGGGCATTGCCGATAAAGTACGTCATTGACAATAAATAACAAGTCGCAAACAGCTCGCACTGGCAAGTAAATCACAATATGTTGCTAAATATGTCTCGCTGTAGCAACAACCTCTGCCATGCTGATATAGTCGATGAAAGGTAAAAAGCGATAACGTTAACGGTGACACATGAATAGTGACACGGACAGTAAACTAGGGCATGAAGTGACTCCTGAACAAAAAGCAGCAATAAAACATCAATCTCACCCCTCAAACCTTGCAGACATGAAGCAGACGAGTATTGCGCTGGAAGAGATTGATAATCCTAGCTCAGTGCCTATAGCTGCAAAAGCGCCCACGTCAGAGCCTATCATTACAATCAATCGTAATAGCCATACCCCGATACCAGAAAGTGACTGGCTAAGCTTCGATCAAGTACCACTCGACCCCGTCGATGCCAAGCACTACACCCAAGTGAATATCGAAAGCCTGATATTTAGCTGCTTATTACTGGTTGCCGCATCATTGATAATTATTATTCCCGGTGATTTCTACCTCACAAAAATCCTTGGAGTTAGCACCACAGCATTATTAATCATTAGCCTAGGGAGCTATCTACGCTATCAACATGCCAAGTCCCTTGCTTATGCTGTTTGTGACCACGAACTGATTATGCAGCAAGGCTTTTGGTGGGTTAAACGCACCTCGCTACCCTATTCTAGATTGCAGCACGTTAGCGTGTCTCACGGGCCGCTTGAGCGCCACTTTAACCTCGCCACAATTAAATGTTTCAGTGCTGGTAGCGGCTCAGCAGAAATAGAACTGCCAGGCATAGAGCAGCAAACCGCTGAACGTCTGCGCCAACATTTGTTAGCCCAGGCCGCTAAAGCGAACCCAAAGGCCGCAGCAGAGACTAAATTACAGCAACCTGAGCCAGACCAAGCACAAGCAAGCCAAACGAAAAGTTCACTATTGGCCGCTGATACAACAAGTGCGGCTAAAGAAGAGTCATACGAGAAGAACATGGCGGCTCAGCAAGGCCATAGCGATGACACATAAATTCTCTCAATGGTCGTCGCTTTCAGCCTGGTCAATCATCAGCTTTACCTTGCTCGCCATAAAGCAATTACTCAGCAGTGGTTATGCCATCATCCCTGTCGTTTATACCGGGTGGCAAAAAGGCTTTAGCAGCCATTGGGTTATCATTGCCATTGCAGGGATTATTAGTGCCATCTTTATTTTTAGTGTGCTGCAATGGCTCAAGTTTCGCTTTAAAGTGACTGTCGACAAGCTCATCATCAGGCATGGCATTGTCTTTAAAAAAGCGGACGAGCTACCATTTGCTAAAATCCAAAATGTACGCTTAGAGCAGCCGTTATATTTTCGCCCTGTAGGGCTCTACCGCATTATTGTTGAAACCGCAGGCTCTAAAAATAATGAAGCGGAGCTGTCAGCCCTTGATTATAAAGATGCCCTCGCCCTTAAAAAACAGTTAATGGCTGAGCATGATGCCCATGGACCTCAAAGCGAAATCGCTCAGGTTAACGACCCATCACAAAGCCAACACAAATCTAACCAGGTTAATACGCTTAGCCGTAAAAGCTTAAAACAGCTACTGCTATTTGGATTTTATCAAAATAATGCTATTTGGTTAGCGGTCATTTTAGGCCCTATTTTTGGCCAACTTGACTGGGAGTCAATGGAAAACCTACAGCAAGTTCAGCTGTTTTTAGCTTGGTATGACAGCAATATTGCCAGCCATACTTTGCTACAAATCTTGTTTGCTTGTCTCGCTTTAGTTCTGTTTTACCTGCTATTTTCGATCCTATCGATTACTTCAGCTGTGCTGAAATACTTTCCTTACAAACTCAGCCGTAGCGGCAATACTTTGCACCGTACTGGCGGTATTATTGCTAAACAAAATGATGCTCTGGCAATTAAGCGCATCCAGGTCATTAAATTCTACCAACCGCTAGTCGGCAGGCTCCTTAAGTTATGGACAGTGTATTTTAAACAAGTCCAGGGACATGAAATTGAAAAGCAAGGCAGCAGCAATATGCTTGTCCCTAGTATGTCAGTTAAAAATATTGCTAATTTATTACCACAGCTTAACGGCATCGAAGCCACCTCGCTGCAGCTACCTAATCGCTATCAAGGGATCCACTTAGGTTGGTTTTGGCGTCGAGGTTTATTACCATTATTAGTCCCCGCTATTAACACTTACTTTTTAGGCTTAAACCTCTTTACCGATATTTTATGGCTTGCAGCTGGATTATTCAGCCTTGGTATTTATCTTAAGTACCGTCAGTATGGTTATCTACTTAAAGATAATAACCTTTGGTTTCACTCAGGTTTACTCGGCCATAGTTGGCAACTCATTGCACTTAGCAAAGTGCAGCATGTTGCAATTTCTCAATCGCCAAATCAAAAACGCAGTGGTTTAGCAAACCTTGAAATTGGCCTTGCGAGTGGTACAGTAAAACTGCCTTATATTTCAATCACAGTGGCGCGAGACATTGCAGAGCGATCACTTGCGCTGATTAATAACGATCATCGAAATTGGATATAGCCATGAACACACCTGTACCAGCAAAGATACCAGCTCATTCCATGACACCTGACATGATTATTCATTTCTGGTTTGAAGAGATTGAACCTAAGCAGTGGTGGATAAAAGACCTAGAGTTTGATGCCTTAATTGAGCAGCGATATGCAGACTTATTAGCCGCTGCCATGCAAGGAGAGCTATATCATTGGCGCACCACACCTGAGGGACGATTGGCTGAAATCATCGTCTTAGATCAGTTCTCTCGCAACATCTACCGCGGCACCCCACAGTCTTTTGCAGCCGATCCTATTGCGCTGGTGCTTGCTCAAGAAGCGGTAGCACTTAAAATCGACTCCGAACTTAAGGGCAAACAGGTGCCTTTTTTGTTTATGCCCTATATGCACAGCGAATCATCAGTCATACATGAGGTTGCCTTAAGGTTATTTGGCCGAGAAGCCGCTCAGGGCAATTTAGATTTCGAAATTAAACATAAAGCAATTATCGACCAATTTGGTCGCTACCCGCACAGAAACGCAATTTTAAAGCGTGAATCCACCGCTGAGGAAATCGCCTTTTTACAACAGCCAGGTTCAAGCTTTTAGCTCTGCATGTTTATGCAGCCCGCTAGACGCCAGCGTAAACTTAGTCTTAGTTATAGGCTTAGTCATAGCCTTAAGCTTAGCTGCACAATAAAGCCGCCTCAGGTCATTACCCGAGGCGGCTTTATTTGCCAATAGGCTTCGATCGTCAGATCTGAGCCCAAATAGTCAGTGTGAGGCTAAATGAAGCTTGTTAAGTTAAGCTTACTTCACCACCAGCACTGGGCACTTAGCTTTGTTGGCTAACCCTTCTGCGATATTAGGGCTTAATAAGTGCGAAATTCCCTTACGGCCATGGCTGGCGATAACGATCATACCCACCTCGCCCACTTCAGCCTCCTCAAGCAGCTCTTCTAAGGTATCACCTTTACGCATTACGGTTTTCACGGTTAGACCATGGTTTAATTCCGCTTGGATCTGCAGCTGTAACTTCTCAAGATTTTCACGTGCTGCAACCTCTATCTGCTTTTCTAACTTCTCTGCTGATTCAACTGCAATGCCGTAATAATGTTCACTAAAAGGCTCACTCATTACATGTACCAGTCGTAAACTCACACCATATAGGTTTGCCATCTCAATCGCATAACGTTGTGCATGAGATGCCGTTAGGGAAAAATCCGTCGGACATAAAATTTGTCGGGTACGCATAACCTCTCCTCAATCAAACCTTAACGAGCTTGATTGCTTTAATCATCAAAGGCTCACTGCATTAGAGCAACAGTGAACAATTTACAGAAAGCGACTTTCTGTTAGCTTCAAACAACTAGCATGCGCTAACAACCTATGTTTCTAACAACTTATGCTTCTAACGGTTAGCGCGATATCTTATCGCATGCTATTTCACTACCAATACCGGGCACAGAGCACGGTTAGCCACAGCTTCTGAAACGTTAGAATGTAAAAAATGCGACAGTCCGGTGCGGCCATGACTGGCAATGACTATCATTCCAGATTCCGAGCCCTCGGCCTCTTTAAGGATCTGCTCAGCGGCGCTGCCGTGACGAATAACCGACTCAACTGAAAGCTCACTATTGAGCTCGGTTAATAACTGTTTCATATTCTCAGCAGCGTTGTCTTCCATACTCTGTGCGAGCTCTTCAGGCGTGACGGTAAGAATTTGATAATTATCAACCCCCATTGGCTGCTCAATGACATGCACGATACGTAGACCCACATGATATAGATTCGCCATTTCTATCGCATACTTTAGTGCATGAGAAGCAGTGTCTGAAAAATCCGTTGGACATAAGATTTGACGACTACGCATAATTATTTCCTCCAAACATTATTCGCTTGCTATCGCCATGATAAATACTGCGTTATGGCAAAGACTTAATACTATTATTTTATGTAATCACGAAAACGTAACGTAACGCTATTTCCTCACATTAAGGTTAGTCATTAAGCCACTCACGCGCCTCTTTTTTACGCTCAAAGAACTTAGCATCGCCAGGAGTAAACCAATCCGCAATTTTTGCCATCCAATGCTGGACGCGCCCCTCACCGACAATAGCTATCTTCTTAAACGCTTTGCCATGAGCAATGCCGACCTTTAGATCATCCCATGCGGCGCGCAACTCCCAACCATCCAGTTCAGAGATATCTGCTAGCAGATTGATTTCTGGGGCTTCAACACCTGCAATCGCAGATTCAAGCATAGGAACCATGTATTCATAATCTTCATGGGTTAGCTTACCAACAGCAACAAACGTCATGTAAAACGTGTTACCACTGCGTTCAATTCCAACTGATACACCATGTCTATCTTGACTCATTTGATGATCCTTTTTTATGAATAATGTTTGCTTTTACTTACCTCAATTCTAGAACTCTCACGATGATTAAATTTGATCTCGGTCACGATTTAAACTGATATTTGCTCTTTAAACAAAACTTCATTACCATTAGACCGACTAATCAGTCGGTTACTTTAAAGCCACCTCTGGAGCTCAGCTAATGAATTTGCATATCGATAATAAGACTGCTCAACCACTCTCACAGATGCTAATCAAACAGCGTAGCTGCTATGTAAATCAACCCGCACCAAGCTATGACGCCAGAGTTGAACATCTCAAAAGCCTTAAAGCCGCCATACTTAACTATCAAGACCAACTCGTAGAAGCCCTAAACCGCGACTACGGCAACCGCTCAATAGATGACAGCATGATCTCTGACATCATGCCTTGTATTAACAATATTAATTACAGCCTAAAACATCTTAAGAAGTGGATGAAGCCTAGCTCTCGTCACGCGGGTTTATTATTAGCGCCAGCTAAAATCAAAGTTCATTACCAGCCATTAGGGGTCGTTGGTATTATCGTGCCATGGAACTTCCCCATCATGCTCTCTGTAGGGCCGCTGATAACTGCGCTGGCAGCGGGTAACCGCGCGATGATTAAATTGTCTGAGTTTACCCCTGAAACTAACCAAGTCATTAAGACTATGCTCAGCAGTATCTTTGATGACACTCACGTGGTGTGTGTTGAAGGGGAAGCCGAGGTCGCGGCAGAATTTTCAGCACTACCGTTCGACCACATACTGTTTACCGGCTCAACCACTGTTGGTCGCCATGTGATGCGCGCCGCAGCTGACAACCTCACCCCGGTGACCCTTGAACTGGGTGGTAAGTCTCCGGTTATTGTTGCTGATGATATCGACATGGATATCGCCGTTGAACGTATGATCTATGGTAAATGCTTAAATGCGGGGCAAATTTGTGTCGCTCCAGATTATGTTCTAGTGCCACGTAACAAGGTGGATAGTTTTATCCAAGCTTATAAGAATAAGTTCACTCGCATGTACGGTAAGGTCAGCGACAATAAAGATTATGGCAGTGTGATCAATCAACGCCAATTCGACCGTATTATGCATGTACTCGAAGATGCTAAAGCCAAAGGCGCTACGATTATTAGCGCGAACGATGAAGCCATTAATACTGATAAGCGTAAGGTGCCAACTCAACTTATCCAAAACAGTTCAGATGATATGTTGTTGCTACAAGAAGAGATTTTTGGCCCACTATTACCCGTGATCCCATACGACAACCTAGAAGAGGCTATCGCTTATATCAATCAGCGCCCTCGCCCACTGGCCTTGTACCTGATGAGCTTTAATAAAGACACCCAGCAACGGGTTCTGGCAAACACTCACTCTGGTGGCGTCTGTATTAACGAAACCGTTTTTCACGTAGCAGCTGATGATGCACCTTTTGGTGGTATCGGCCCATCGGGTATGGGGCATTATCACGGTAAAGAAGGCTTCTTAACCCTAAGCCATGCAAAAACAGTACTTAGCCGCGGAAAATACCTCAATACAGGTAAACTGGTGCATCCGCCTTACGGTGGCATTATTCAACGCATCCTGATGAAACTTTTCTTACGTTAAGCTTTTATTTTATAGACTTACGTTTATTAAGCATAAAGCTTACAAGCTTTAACCTTGTAAGCTTTGCTCTTCACTGTTGCAGTAGGTAACCCATTTAATGAGTCGTATCGACAAGAAACAAGCCATATTGAACACAGCGCTGACGCTGTTTGTCAGCCAAGGGGTTTATGCAACGTCGACCGCTTCCATAGCCAAGCAAGCCGGCGTTGCCACTGGCACCCTATTTCATCATTTTGCTTCAAAAGAGGAGCTAATGAATCACCTGTTCCTGTCTATCAAGCAGGAGTTTGCCGATGCTATTCAGTCACAAATAAGTCAAACGGGTGATTTGAAATCCGATACTCAGCACCTGTGGCAAGTTGCCATAAATTGGGCGATGAACAACCCATTAAAACAAGAGTTTTTCCAGCAATACTCTATGTCTCCGTCGATTTCATCAGAGGTTAGACTGCAGGCCATGCACAGTATTTTGGGCTTTATGGGTGAGCTCATTGAGCAGGGGCAAAAAATAGGTGTGCTAGCACATTATCCACTACCCTTGATGTTAGAGAGTTGCCATGGCCAATATATTGCTGCCACGCGCTACTTTCTAGATAATCCACAAGCATGGCAAGACGGGCCACATAAGCAGGCAAGCTTTGCAATGTTTTGGAATGCGATGAAAGCCTAAGGGCTGTTATTCTTGCAAGCTTAATTCTTGTTCGAATTTAATCGTTTTAGTGCAAGGCTTAAGCGTTAGGTAGCCACAAGCTCACACATAAGCCTTTATCGTCACGATTATGTAGGCTTATTCGTCCATCATGGGCTTCAATAATTTCTCTACATAATGGCAGCCCTAACCCCGTGCCAGACTGCTTGGTTGAGTAAAAAGGCAGCAATGCTTGCCTTAATACATCAGCCGACATCCCCGAGCCAGCATCCTTAACTTCGATGCATAACTCTTGATTGGGATCGGATGCGCTCGACTCTTTGATCTCTAGGGTAATCTTATCAATATCAGAACCCGACTCATGGGCATTTTTAAGCAGGTTTAGTAGTACCTGCTCCATCTGGATCAGGTCAACATTAACGGGTCTTTTAGGAAATTCACCGTGTAACTCAAACTGGTAATGCTGCTTAAGTTGCTCAGTTAAAGTGTGCCAATCGACGCATGTTTTGTTCGGTAATGATAATTTAGCAAATCGAGCGTAGTTAAATATAAACTGGCTCAGGTGGCTGGTTCTATCTTCAATGGTATCGAAGATCAGCTTTAACTTAGGGTCGTTGAGATCTTTGGTGATCATACGGCCAGAGTTGACCATAGAAGCAATGGGAGCAACCGAATTATTCAACTCATGACTGATAATACGGATCACTTTTTTCCATACCGCCACTTCTTGGCGATTAAGCTCTCGGGTCATCTGCTTTAATAGTATTAAGTGATGAAACTGACCGTTAAGCAAAAACTGTCCACGAGATAGGTGCCATGTCTCAACATCACTATTTTCAGTGTCACTACTCAGTGAAAACAACCCATCTTTCGGATTGTTTAGCGCGCTAACGAGTTCCTGAGAGGCCCCTTGTAACAAACTCTCTAAGCTCATCCCTTCGATATGTAAACCATTATGAAACAAGTGCCTTGCCGCATCATTTGCGTAAATAATCCGCTGTTGGTCATCGAGCAGTAACATCACATTAGGCGAGCTTTGTATGACCTTATCGAGTAGCAGTTCACGTTGATAGATATACTGCCGCTCTTTACGCAATGTCTGAGCAGACTCATTAAACAGGCTTGATAATGCCTTTAATTGACGATCACCACTCACCGGAATGCTCACGCTGAAGTCGTTATCTTTAAAGTTAAGTAAGCCAACTTCAAGTGCCATTAAGCTTGTTGCCAGACTACGAGTACCGATATAACTTATCGCCACCGTCAACAATATCGCTAAAGTAAATAACAACATATACAGCCAAGAGTCTGCCGCAATCGCCTGCTGTACCTCAGTTGATGCAAACCATAGTAAGCCAGTAAATGCCAACAACAGCCCCGCAGCGCACGCTAATACGGCACTGCCTATCAGCTTCCCCCTTAATGACACTGTGATAAATTAACTCCTAATTGTTGTTCATGATGTTCGCTGGTTATTTGCCGGCGCTATTTATCAATCTGGTATTTTTGCATACGTCGGTACAAGGCTTGACGGCTTAACCCTAAAGACTTAGCCACCCTTGCAATAACGCCATTGTGTTGCTCAAGTGCAGCCTCGATACCAGCTTTCTCATCTATAACTTGTGTTGTTGCAGATGCGCTGGTATTAGCTTGTTCGGTTATCTGGCTGTAATGATGGATCTGGCTTTGGCTATCGCTTTGACTGCTAGTGCTCATGTTAGCCTTACTGTGGCTGTGGCTTAGCGATTGTGCGTCACAATCAATTGGTTTAGTCTGTCCTAATGCACTCTCTACACCAAAATCTGCTACAGACAATTGAGCACATTTAGCTAAGATTACGGCTCGCTTACAGGCATTTTCAAGTTCACGTACATTTCCCGGCCAATGATGAGCCTGCAACACTTGCTGTGTTTGTCGCGACAAGCTGAAATCGGCACCAACAAAATGTTTAACCAATGGCAGCACATCATCTTTTCGGTCATTAAGTGCAGGCAGCGCTAACTCAATCACATTGAGGCGATAGAACAGATCTTCTCGAAAGCGCCCCGCTTGAATATCCTCAACCAAATCAGCATTAGTCGCACTTATCACCCGCACATTCACTTTACGGGTCTGATGGCTGCCTAGGCGCTCAAACTCACCGGTTTGCAGCACCCGCAGTAATTTAACTTGGCCAGAAAGTGGCAAGTTACCTATTTCATCTAAAAACAAGGTGCCACCGTCTGCCGCTTCAAAGCGACCAATCCTTGCTTTTATTGCCCCAGTAAACGCCCCCGCCTCAGCGCCAAACAGCTCGGCTTCAAGTAGATCCATTGGCAGCGCACCAATATTGACCTTAATAAACGGCTTATGCTTTAAAGGAGAATTAGCATGAATAATATCGGCAAGCTTGTCTTTACCTGCGCCATTAGGGCCGGTGATTAATACTGACACATCGGATTTAGCTATCTGTAGTGCCAAATCAACACAACGCTGCATCGCACCACTATTAAAAATAATGCCGCATAAATCGGCATCTTTAATCGCGACCATACGTTGATTTTCAACACGGCTTAGCTGCGCATTTTCTTTAGACAATCGATGCAATGAAATAAGGTTATTAATACTGGTTAATAGCTTCGCATCATCCCAAGGTTTACCCATGTAATCAGCCGAGCCTTCTTTGACTAGCTCGACAGCGAGTTCAAGTTGGGTCCAAGCGGTCAGTAATATAATGGGAAGCTCAGGCTGCAGTTGCCTAAAAGCATAAAATAGACTCTTGCCCTCCTCACCAGAGGTCGTGTCTTGAGTGAAGTTCATGTCTTGCACAACTAGCACGACATCGTGCAACTGCACTAATTCAAGTGCGACTTCAGGTGATAAGCAGGTCAGCGTTCGATAACCGTTAAGCTCTAACATTAAAGACAGCGCATTACACACGGCTTGGTTATCGTCGACAATTAGGATGGTATCCATAAACTCTTTATTATTTATTCTTTTAGAGGGCTAGCTATAAAACTAACTGAAAGCCAAACAGAGTTAAAGCAAAGCTCACATTTGGCTAACAATTAGTTAGCCTTTCTTGGTGTTAGCAGTAGTGGATTACACGCTTCGCGTCGCAATCGCAGGGGAAATCTTTGCGGCTTTTTGAGCCGGTAAAATCACTGCTATCGTGGTCAACACAAGCAGACCCGCCACTGTCACTATCGGATAAATAAGCTCTAGCTTAGGTAAACTATAAAGGCTCATTAACTGCTGACCGAGCTGCACCGCAATTAAGCCGCCAATCAGCCCCCCCGCGAGACACAATAAATAGTTTTCCACTAAAAAGAAGCTGATAATATCGCGTTTTTTAGCCCCTAATGCTCGTCTTGTACCAATCTGCTTAGTACGGCGCTCAATATTAAACATCACCATGCCAGCGAGTCCTAAAGAGGTGATAAGCAGCAGTAATACCACCATCATCGACAGTACCGTGGCCATCAATTCATGGTTGCGATACACCTTCTCTCGGTGCTCACTAATTAACGTAAACCCTCGCACCACTCGATTAGGATGCTCTTTATGTAATGCGGCCGGGATCGTTTCTTTGAGTCTGACTAACGTGCCCTCTTCGGCTCTAACCAGAAACTTAGTAAACGATGAAGCGAGCTCCACATTAACAATCACACTGTTATTAAAGTTTGAGTGGTTTACCCAGGCTCCTTGCAGACGCTCAACAACACCAATCACCGTCATCGGGCTTTCCCCTACATTCCCGCGGTACATCACCTGCCCAAGTGCTGACTCATCTCCCCAAGATTTTTTCGCAAACTCAGCCGACACTATCGCCAAATTGCCTAGCTCAGGGCCACCACTTCTTACCTCATCAGGGTAAAAGTTACGCCCTTCGATAAGCTTAATGCCAAGGGTTTCGAGCATATGCTCATCACCATAATAGATAGCCGCACTGGGCGTGTCTTTACGGTTCTCTTCGCTGCTGCCTAGCGAAAAACTCGATGACCAGCCGCCGCCACTAAGTGGCGTCATGCTGGTAGACGTCGCTGATTTTACGCCATCTAATTGACGAATAATCTCGATATCGCGAGGGTTTTGTTTAAGCGGCTCGATACTCGAATCGAAATTATAAATACTGAAATCGAATACTTCAGACTCGGCAATCCCTGACTCACGGCTCATCAAGCCAATACGCTCACTAATAATAAAACTGGCATTGGCCACTATCGCAACCGATAACACAATCTGAATAAGCAGTAATAAAGGCCCGCTTTTATTACGCATCAACATGCTTAATATGGGTTTAATTTGCAACATCGTAAGCTCCTTTCTCACTCTGTAAATCATTGACTCTTTAAGTAGACACTTGGGTTGGTGCTGCAGATGCGCCACGCGGGATAAATCCCGGCTACAATGGTAGCGCTCACAGCAATAGTCGGCGCAATAAACCACATGCTTTGATCCAGCTGAGCCAGCGATGCCTCAAGCTCAAACTTAGATGATAAGAAATGCAGTGCAGTCCAAGCCCAAAGTAGCCCTAAGGCGCCACCACAAAAACCAATTAAGCCCACTTCGACTATGTGTTGAGAGAAGATCTGCATACGACTGGCACCAATGGCACGTCTCACCCCAACTTCAGGGGCACGCTTTAAAAACTTAGCCAGTAACAGCCCAAGCATATTGACCAAACAGACAATCAAAAACAGTGCACTTAACCCCACCAAAATCTTATTATCTTCTGGAACCACCTTGTTGACGTTCAGCCAAGTTTCAACATCAGAGATCTCACCTCTGGCATCGGGGCGCTCAAAACGGCCGAGCTGCTTTTGCTGCTCAACATAGGCAGACAGCCACTGCAGATACTCTTGCTGCAATGCGGGAGTATCAAGCTCTACCCAGTACTGCAGCCAGTGCATTTCTGAATTAAGCCTATCGCTATAACTCTGGATATTTTCATGACGCCAGCTGTTGTTATTCCCCCAGCTTTCAAACTCTTCAATAGGCGCTAAAGAAAACGGCACATAGATCTGCTCAGAATCATTAAAGGCGCCATTATTAATGTCATAATACTTTGGATTTGGGTTCCAGTTTTCAATCACCCCCACCACTTGATATGGCTTACGGTTGAGTAGTAAGGTCTTACCAACACTGTTTCCCCCACCGAAGGCTTTTTGATTAACCTCTTGGTTAATAACCACCTTGTAGCCACCTTCACTATCGACCTGCTTATCCCACACACCGCCATAAATAAATGGCACATCAAACAGTTCAAAGAAATCACCGTCGGTTACGCGAACCCCTTCAAGCATCGGCGAGAAATTCTCATCATCAGTCTGCACAGCAAGACCGGTGCGAAACATCGCGGCTTGGCGAACGGGTACTCCACTCTCTCTTAAGTTGAAGCCATCTTGATAGGTAATTTGCTCGTTGATCTCTTCCCAAGTATCAATGTTTTGACTCATCAAGCGCACCGAAAACAGCTGTGATGAACGCTCGCCAGCCGGATTAACTGAGGCCATTTTATAGATATTCAACGTAGTGATAGTGATACCAATACCAATAGAGATGGCGAGGACCATCAACAAAGATAAAAATGGCGTCTTCTTGATACTGCGCCAAGCTAAATCAAGGTAATAAAAAAACATCATGCTCTCCTTAGCCGTTGATTAAGCAACCGATGCCGCATCGGCGATAGACTGTACTTTTTGATCAGACGAACCAGCTTGATACATAGTGAAATCGCACACTTGACCGTCGACAATCTGAATATTACGCTGCGCTCGGCGCGCAAGCTCAGCATCGTGAGTCACCATGATAATAGTGGTACCCGCCTTATTAATATCTTCTAGCAGCTCCATCACTTGGCGGGCCATTAGGCTGTCTAAGTTACCCGTTGGCTCATCCGCTAACAGAAAGCGCGGCTCCCCTGCCAAGGCTCTGGCTATCGCCACTCGCTGCTGCTGACCACCTGAAAGTTGTGTTGGTAGGTGCTTCATTCGCGCTGCTAGCCCGACTTGTTCAAGCGCACGTTCCACACGAATTTTACGTTCTTTGGCGTTAAAACCACGGTAACGCAGTGGCACCTCAACATTCTCGGCGAGGTTTAGATCAGAGATAAGATTAAATCCCTGAAAGATAAAGCCGATTTTCTCATTACGGATAGCCGCACTCTTGTTATCACTTAAATTTGAGATATTCACCCCATCGAGAAAATAGTCACCATGGGTAAAGCCTTCGAGTAAGCCGGCAATGTTCAAAAAAGTGGTTTTTCCTGAACCCGACGGTCCCGTGACCGCAACAAATTCGCCCTCATTAACCTCTAAGTTAAAGTCTCGTAGTGCGTGAGTTTCAACTAAATCCGTTTTAAATACTTTGCTAATCTTGTTCATCGATAACATGGTTATATTCCTTTAATTCTGTTTATCAAATCTATCTGAAATCTGTTCAAACCTACTGAGTCAGCCCTGTAATGATACTTTCGAGCACCCTCGTCACTATCTGCTGCACAAACTCCGTATCACCGACGGTTACATCTACTGTGACATCTGATACGTCGCTTAAATTCAATGGGTTATCACAGCCAATTTCAATCAAATTCAAACCAATAAACATCCAGTCACCCGCTCTATCCGTAGAGACTTGTACCGCGACGACCAGTAACATTAATACCGCTGCGGTAATGGCTTGCTGCAGATTCATTTGCTTAACTCTGTTCACTATTGTGTTTATTACCTGATTCATTGCCTGCTTCCTTATTCGACTAGCGGACCAATACTTGCGCGGCTTGATTAAACGGCTCAACGCTTGAGGTCACCCAAATATCGCCAACCTGCCCGCCTTGAATCACTTCAATATGACTCATGCTACGTGCACCCAATTGGATCGGGGTTTGCTCCGCTATATCATCATGCATCACATACACTTGCTGCCCGCCACCGCTATTAACAAACGCTCCGCGCTTGACCATCAATACATCAGGACGATGCTCAAGTAGCACTCTTGCTGATAAACGTTGGTTTTGACGCAATTGTAAATTATCGTTTTGCTCAAATCGTACTCTTGCCGTCACCTCACGGTTACGCACTTCAGGAGAGATAGAAGACAGCTCGCCCATTACCGTCACAGAGCCAAAGCTCAGCTCGACTGCCATACCTATCCCCAGTTCGTCGGCATAAGACTCTGGCACGGCTAATTCGGCTTCAAAGGCACTTAAATCAACGACAGTAAGAATGGGTTGGCTCTGACCAATACGCGCTTTTTGCTCTGTCAGCCAGTTACCAATAATGCCGCCAACGGGCGCTGTGATATCAAGCGCTACAACTTGACGTTCAAGCTCCTTAACCACCAAAGCTTGACGGTCCACCTCTAGTGACGTGTTCTTAAGCTCGAAAGTTAAGGTGTCTTTCATTAACTGCGCTTCTTGACCCGCATGAGCAAACAGCAGCTTGGCCTTATGCAGATCATCTTTACTCTTTTCAAAATCGATTCTACTGATCAACTTTGACTCAATTAGCTGGTCGCCACGGCGGCTTTCGCGATCAGCAGCCGCTAAATCTACCTTGGCCATATCCAGCGTTTGCTGCGCTTTTAGTTGTTGACGACGAGCCTCTAGACGAGCGCGCTCTAGTGAGCTTTGCATTCCCTCAAGTACAGCTTGCTGCTGCTTTAAACTGTTAGTGAGTCTATGGCTCTCAATAGTTGCGACTACCTCACCTTGAACAACCTTGTCACCGGGCTTGGCGATTAACGTCACTGAACCTTGCTCAGGGCTATACAGAACAGGAGCATTAGCAGCAACAATCTTGCCCGTGGTAGGAATATCACGAACCAGAGTGCCACGTTCCAATGTAGCAAAACGCAGTTCAGAGCGTTTAATCGATGTAGCAACTGAGTCGCTACCCATGCTCGACCAAACCAGACCTGAAACAAGTAATGCCGCAATACCAAACATCAACGGACGCTTAAATTTACTGGCCTTGCTTGGCTGCTTAATCGTGTCTTGTCCGCTGGTATCCTGAATCATCTGCTTTCCCTAAAGTGTCCGTTCTAAGCATTCATCGCTTTCGATAGGTCTATTAATACAATCTGCGTGCCATAAACAATAAAGCACTAATAAACATAATCTTAATCTATTTTCAGATGCAAATAGCCGCACAAGTGTCCGCGGACACAGATTAAAAGTGTCCGCTTTGCAGAATGAGATGTCCGATACGAGGAAAGTGTCCGAAATGGGTAAAGCTGAGACGGTATAAGTAAAGATGAAGCAAGCTAAGACGCTAAAGAGTAGGAAAGTGCTGAGTCGGTTAACAGCCAAATAGAGCAAAGACGAGCGGTCATAGATGTAATAGCTCTGACCTGACGAACAAGCTACAGCCGTACCGTCTCAGCTTAAAAATAAGGACCTAGCTCCTAGGACGCTTCGCTACGAGGACGGGCTTCGCCCTACTAGGAAAAGCTCAAGCCCGACCTACAACAAACACTGCTTTTCTTGCTCTTCCTAGGACCTGGTACCTTTCTTTGCCTATTCGTAAGCGGAGCGTTCTGTAGTGACGCAGGCACGTTCACTAAGCCGTAGGCCGTTCGGCTCTTACCGTCTTAGCTCTTCCTACGACCTGCTTTTCCTAGGGCCTAGAACCTTCTTTTAAACCGCCTGCCAAAACACGGTGAACGAGGCAAAAACAGCGACAAACCAAGATAACGATCGCAGTGTACCTTTATCCATAAGGTACAAAACTTGATAAGTTATACGTGCGATGACATGCACGATAGCCGCGGTTTCAGCGATAGTATTCACTTTATCCGTGGCGATCACCGCCAGTACGGCTAATCCAAAAATCAGTAGAGATTCAAAGGCATTTTGATGCCCTGCAACCGCTCTAGCGCCAAAACCTGTGAGTTTAGATTGTTGTTCGCGCGGGTGACTATTGTCGTACCCCCCCAGTTTAGCCATTGCCACCGCAACAGGACCTTTTGCTGCATAAGGTAGCAACATAGCGATAAATAGGCAGATGAGTAGCGTCGTCATAATTGAAGTCCTTTCTTATTGTTTTATTTATCTGTCATGTTTTTATTAGTTAATACTAATCATATCGTTAGTACGATTGGTATAACACTACCGCATAATAAAAGAAGGTTCTAGAAAAGCGGGAAAAGCAACAGCTACGGGACAGCGAAGATGCTTTTGTAGGTCGGCATTTATGCCGTCATTTTTACCGAAGAGTGAGTTACATTTAAGATGGCACAAGCCAAAGAAAGAAGTACTACAAGCTTAGCTTGTGTCTCTTTTACTATAGGCATAATGCAGGCACAGCTAGCAGATATCTAGCAGTGCCAACACTATGTTGATTTAGAGGATTATTTAGCGACCACCTTTTTCATCTGTACCCCAATGAAGATAAAACTGATCCCTTCAAAGATGAAAGAGACACCAATGAAAATCCCTAAAATAGATAGTGAAAATTCAGGGTTGTTCATTAAAGTAAAAAAGTAAACCGCAATAGCAGTTGATAGCAATCCACTGAACACTATCCAGCGCCATCCATCTAGGTTGTTACGGCTGTTGAAGCCAAAAAACATCCTAGTCACCCCGTTAAACAGCATAATAGTGATCATCATTACTGTAATGGTAAATAGGCCTACAAAAGGCTCAGCGAGAATAAGTATGCCGCCTATAAGATAAAACAGTGCGCTAATGACATACCAAAACTTGGCTTTCCATGTTGGAAAACTCAAGGTGTGGTAAAGCTGAACCAGACCAATAACCAAAAAGATTGCGCCAATTATCGTGGTAATCGTCATTCCTGCAGCAACGGGTAGGCTTATAGCAAAAAAGCCGGCAAGGGTAACAACCACGCCAACAATGACAAACCATTTCCAGCCTTTAGTTAGCATGGTATTTACTGGGTTTTCCATATTATATCCTTTAACAATCAAGTAATTAATTTGCATTTAAACGTTGAGTATTCAAGGGTTAGCGTTAACTGTGCAACCCCAGTTGAAATAGCCTACTCAATAACCAATGCAATAATGTGAATTGGCGATACAACCTCTAGTATCGGTCATCAATAAAAATATGACTAGCTGTAAGGTTATTTTTCTTGGTGTAATCTAGTACTTAGTGAGTTTTGATAGGTTTTAACTCGGGATATGCACCCAATCTAAGTGATATACGCCTAGCTAAGTTAATATGGTAGAGTTCGACATTAAAAATAAATGAGACCGACATCACAAATAACCGAATAACATGACTTTGATTGACAACTATAACCTTATATTTCTTATAGCAATATAAGGTTGAGGATGACTTTACGGCCTGCGGCAAGCCTAAATCGAATAGGCTTGCAAATTGAGTTACTGATTTTTAACGGGCGTTATCTAACGCAACACATAGGGCTTCTACGCCAAGTAGCGCTCTTGGTGCAGCGCGGTGCAAAAGGTCGGCGTTGAGCTGATAGATGTGCTTATTCTTAACGGCTGGGATCTCAGCCCACGCATTCCAGTCCACGCCGATGATATTGCCTTCATCTTGGCTTTGCAGGATAACCTCAGGCTGTTTTAGCACTACGGTTTCTAGACTGACTTGTGGGTAGTCGTTGGCTGCATCGACAAATACATTTTTGCCATGGCAGACACTGATGATCTGTTGGATCCAGCTGTTTTTGGCGACAGTCATCAGTGGAGTCGACCATAACTGATAAAAAACACTGACCTCAGATTTAGCACTGTTTTCACTGCGTAGCAGACTAAGTTGCTGGCGATAATCAGCAGCCACCTTTGCAGCTTTTGCTTGATGCCCCGTTAGCTCTCCAAGAGAGACAAGCTCGTCGGCCACCGCTTCGAGTGTACTCGGGTTGCTATCAAACACCTGAAAGCCCAACTCTTTGATACGCGTTATATCTTCAGCCTTATTGCCACTGCCCCATACCACCACCAAGTCGGGCTCTAGCTCCAACAGCCGCTCAATTTGAATACCGTAATAGCCGCCGATACGCGGAATTTGCAGCGCTGCCTTAGGAAAATCCGCATGCTCAGTTGTCGCCACAATAAACTCCCCAGCCCCAATGGCATACAGCATTTCAACCGAATGTGGCGACAGCGCGACAATACGTTTAGCGGGCGCTGCGATATCTGCAAACACAAAAGCCGACGGTAAGGCGCAAGCCGTCAGCAACATAAATAATCTGGTAATTTTGTTCATTAAAATCCTTTTTAGTTCTAATTTCGGCATGTTCCTCTCACTTTCCTAGAGCGTTCGCAAGCTCACTTCGAGAACGCTTCGCGGCTAGAGCGAATTTCGTCCCGCTATAACACCAACAGAATAAAGATCCAGCCCCCGACCATACGACTCACTCTAAGAGCCGGTTGATTGAGTAAGCTCGCTTCTAAACTCTACCCGCACCAACAATAACGCCACAACAAAGAAAGCGAAGAAAGTAATTTCAAACGGTTGCAGCCGTAACAAAGCTAATCGTGATATTTCACAGCATTCGAAGTTGTGGCTAAGCCGTCAAGCTTTCTCAGCCTATGAGCATACGCACTTTTCACCCAAAAACCGCTGAAGGCTCAAGTGATTGGGTGAGAAAGCGCAGACAATAACGCTACAGAAGCTAGCAGGAAGAAATTTAGTAGTCGAAGCCGGGCTGGGCTTTAATACCATTATCAAACGCATGCTTTATGGGTTGCACCTCGCTAACGGTATCAGCCAGCTCGATTATCGCGCGGTGACACGCTCTGCCTGTTACTATCACATGTTGCATTGGCGGACGGTTCTTCAGCGCCTCAAGCACTCGCTCAACTTCTAGATAGTGATAACTGATCATATAAGTTAGCTCATCGAGCATCACAAGATCGATCGTTGGATCGTTAAGTAATTGCTCAGTGGCTTCCCATGCTTTAACCGCTGCTGCGGTGTCTTTTTCTCTGTCTTGAGTTTCCCAGGTAAAACCGGTGCCCATCACATGAAAATCGACGCCTGCACCTTCGAGCAAGGTGCGTTCACCACAATCCCAGTTACCTTTAATAAACTGCACTACGGCAGCTTTCTTACCATGACCGACTGCGCGAGCGACAGTGCCAAAACCTGAAGTGGATTTGCCTTTGCCATTACCGGTTAGCACTAACAGAATGCCTTTCTCTTCTTGGGCGCGCGCGATCTTGGCATCCACGCCTTCTTTGATCCGTTGTTGACGCGCTTTATGACGCTTTGCCTTGTTCTCGACGGCGGTTACGTTTTCGGCTTCATTTTCATTTGCACTATTTTCATTGGCACTATTTTCATTGGCACTATTTTCATTGGCACTATTTTCATTGGCACTATTATTAACGTTAGCGTCTGTCATGTTACGTCCCTATTTTGACTTAATTTGGCTGCATCCCAGTACTGGCGAGGATTTCAGCAAATGAATTATGATGAATGCTCATAAGAATTTAATTGTTTAGTAAGCACTCAACTATCGTTTGACTTTTACACAAATCTACTATTTTTTAGTCAAGCACAGCTATTTTTCACTCTACTGCCTGCCAGATCTGATTAAGCCGACCGAGATCTAAATGCTGCTCTAACACATCTGCGAGCCGCTCTAGTTGCTGTTCACGCACTTGATTCACATCGATGACCTCTGCCTGCTCCATACCCGCCCATTTAAGGAGCAACTGACACGCCTGTGGCGAATCAAATAATCCGTGCAGATAAGTCCCCATAATTTGGCCATCACTGGATAACATGCCCTCGGCATGGCTCACGCACTTGTTTGCTTCTGTTTGATCAACAGAGGATTCCTCTGTTTTTGGCATGAGTGCTAGCGGCTGAGTTAATGGCAGTAGCGATCGTGAGCGGCCACAATGAATTTCATAGCCCTGTACCCTAGCCGTTTCACCGAGCAAAGATAAACTCCCCTCAACTTGCTGCAATACTTTGTTGGCTGTCAGCTCAGTGACTAATGGCAATAAACCTAAGCCCTCGCTGCAGCCCGCATTATCTTCGATCCCTGCAGGATCGTCGATCGCCTGCCCTAAGATCTGGTAACCACCGCAGATCCCTAACACCTTGCCACCATAGCGTAAGTGTTTATCTATCGCTGTGTCCCAACCCTGCTCACGGATAAACTCAAGATCGGCGCGCACGTTTTTACTGCCCGGAATAATGATTAAATCCGCAGCTGGGAGTGATTGCAGGCTGTTATGTCTGCTCGCTTCAGCTTGGGTCTGCAACGACACATAGTTGAAATCGATCTGCGGATTAAGCCTTAACGGATCAAAATCGGTGTGGTTACTAATGCGCGGTAATACTAAGACTAATACTTTAAGCTTAGTTTCGCAGCTCTTTACGGGCGCAGCAATGAGTGCATCTTCGGCGTCGAGGTGCAGGTCGTGTAAGTAGGGTAAGACCCCAAGCACAGGTTTGTTAGTGTAGCTTTCTAACCAGTCTAGGCCGTCTTGCAACAGGCTAACATCACCACGAAAACGGTTGATCACAAAGCCCTTAACCCGCGCTTGCTCTGATTCACTCAGTAGCGCCAAAGTGCCAACCAAATGGGCAAATACGCCGCCTTTATCGATATCGGCGATGATAATGACTGGGCAGTCGACCTCTTCCGCAAAGCCCATATTAGCAATGTCGCCTTCACGCAGATTGATCTCTGCAGGGCTGCCCGCTCCTTCTACCAATAGCATGTCGTATTGAGATGTTAAACGCTGATAAGACTCAAGCACTGCCGCCATGGCCTTAACTCGATAACCCTCGGCATTTTTACCAAAGTAATCTTCAGCTTCCATCTGCATCAAGGCTTTACCGTGCACGATGACTTGCGAGCCAGTATCTGAACTGGGTTTTAATAAAATAGGATTAAAGTCAATTTGCGGTTCAAGCAGACAAGCCACAGCTTGTAGTGCCTGCGCACGACCAATCTCACCACCATCTATTGTGACCGCGCTATTAAGTGCCATGTTTTGCGGCTTAAACGGCGCAACCTTCACACCTTGTCTAACAAACATTCTACACAGGCCGGCCACTAAAGTGCTCTTACCTGCATCGGATGTGGTGCCCTGTATCATCAGCACTTTGGCTTTATTTTTATCTAACTGTGTCTTATCTAACTGAGTCTTATCTAGCTCAGCCTTATATAACTCAGTGTTATTTATTGTTGCCATGAGATTGTTTTTTTAACCTTTCAAATTAAGCGGTAAGCCTGCTGTCACCAAAGTCACCTTGTCTGCAACCGCAGCAATATCTTGATGCAGCCAGCCCGCTTCATCCACAAAACGGCGGTTGATTTCGCCGAGCGGCACGATGCCGCAACCCACTTCGTTACTGACTAACACCACACTGCCCGGCAGCTCAGCTAAAGTGTGTAAAAATGCCGCCTTCACCTGTTGCCAGTCGTCCCTAGGCTTTAATAAATGATTGGTCAACCATAAGGTTAAACAGTCCACTAAGATGATGCTATTTTCAGATGCATGCTCCTTTAAGCCAGCACTTAACTTGAGGGGACATTCGATAGTGCGCCATGGAATGGTATCTGACTCACGCTGAGTTTGATGATGAGAAATACGCTCATCCATTTCATTATCAAGCGCTTGCGCCGTTGCAAAATAAAAGCACTCAAACCTCTGCAGCTCAGTTTGTCTGCTTTGTGCAGTGTGTTCAGTTAACCGCTTAAGTACTTGTGACTCGGCATACCCGCTTTTACCACTGCGAGCTCCGCCTAATACCAGATGGATCACCAGCTAACTCCTAGAATAAGTAACAATAGATAACAAGCCAGTTCACTACCTTGCTGCGCTGCGCCTAAAGTATCGCCGGTATAGCCGCCGATCTGCTTTCTAAATAACCTGACAAAACCGTAACGCACGAACAAAAGCCCGGCTATCAATACAAGTGCTGGTAGCAAGCCAACTAACAGCAGTGCCAATACGCCAGTTGCTAACAATATCGATAGCTCATTAATCCCTTGCTGCTGAGCCAGAGGTTTACTCTTACTGGTATCAGAATCACTGACATATTCTTCAGAAAAGATAAAACTCGCAGCCACCACACGGCTTAAACAGTGGCCCAGAATGAATGCCAGACTCACAGAGCTCGGGTCAAATAGCGCGAGTTCTGTAAGCAGTTGCCATTTGAGCAGCAGCGCCAATACCAAAGCCAGCGCGCCATAACTCCCCAGCCGCGAGTCTTTCATGATGTTAAGTTTGGCTTCTACCGTCCAGCCACCACCTAATCCGTCTGCGGTATCGGCAAGCCCATCTTCATGAAAGCCCCCTGTCACTATCACGCTAGTTATCATGGCAAACACAATCGCAACAGATGGCGATACCCAGTGCAGCATTAAGCTATAAACCAGCGCACTAATTACGCCCACCAGCAGACCTACCAAGCCGAAGTACCGACTGGCTTTATTTAGCTTATCTGCGTCAACCTCAATCCATTTCGGCATCGGAATACGCGTAAAAAAGCCCATCGCAATAAAAAATAGATTCAGCTGTTTTTGCCAAGCTTGCATGTAAATCTCCGATTTCAGGTCCTAGGTCCTAGGTCCTAGGTCCTACAAAAGAGGCTAACTGTAACGCCCTAGTACCTAGCTTTTTCTTTTCCTAGAACCTAGCCCCTTCTTTTCTAAAAACTAAATCTCTATGCCGGCATCTTCAAAGCTGGCCATTTCGTTATAGAAGTTGGTCGCCGCTTGAATAAGCGGTAACCCTAATGCCGCGCCCGTTCCTTCACCGAGCTTCATGCCGAGCTTCAATAGAGGCTTAGCTTGCAGAAACTCCAGCATTAAAAAGTGACCCTTCTCATCTGACTGATGGGCAAAAATCATGTAGTCACGCACGTTGGGATTAATCTTTACCGCAACGAGCGCCGCAGCACTGGCAATAAAGCCATCAACAACGACAAGCATGTTACGCTCTGCAGCAGCTAGCATGGCGCCAGTCATCTGCACAATTTCAAAGCCGCCAATACAGGCAAGCAATTGCATGGGATCGTTAAGCTCACTGTGGTGCACAAGCAGTGCTTGCTCGACTAACATCTTCTTACGCTTAAAGGTCGCCGCGTCGATCCCTGTACCTCGGCCGACACAATCTTCAGCCTTCATGCCTGTTAGTGCCGCCATAATCGCAGCAGCAGACGAGGTATTACCTATGCCCATCTCACCAAGCGCTATCAAATTACAACCATTTTGATGGTGGAACTCGACTCGCTCTGTCGCCATCTTAAAGCCTTGCTTAACCGCACCGAGCGTCATCGCCGCGCGCTTATGAATAGGGCCAGTACCTGAGCCTAAACGTTGGTTAATCACACCCTCTAGGTTTTCAATCGGCTTTAAGATCCCGCAATCAATTACCTCTAAGTCAAAACCCACCTGGCGAGTAAACACGTTAATTGCCGCGCCGCCTTGCATAAAGTTAATCACCATTTGCGTGGTGACTTCACTGGGCGCAATTGACACGCCCGATTCAGCAATACCATGGTCTGCAGCAAACACCATCATCTTAGGGTGCTTAATCTGCGGCTTATCTTTACCTAACACGCGAGCAATCTGCAGCGCTAAGGCTTCTAAGTCACCAAGCGCACCGAGTGGCTTAGTTTTGGTGTCTATTTTGTGTTGGATCTCAGCATCAAACTCAACATTTACTGGTGCGATATTAAACATCTCAGGTTCCCCTTAACCACTTAATAAGGATAATTATCTTGCGTCGCAAACTGACGTAAACTAAAAGCGTTTAGCGCTGCGGCCGCCCAAAATAAATAGAAAAAAGATACTGCCCATCACCGAGGTTATGATCCCCACTGGCAGCTCTTGATAACTCAATAAGGTTCGCGCTAATACATCCACCCAAACCATAAATAATCCACCGACTAACGCTGTTAACAGCAATGGGAATCGCCCCGGAAACAGTAAACGCACGGTATGCGGTACCATGAGGCCAATAAAGCCAATGCCACCGCAATTAGCCACTAAAATAGCAGTGATTAGCGAACAGATAAGCAGCATAGATAAACGTAAGCGACCCACATTGATCCCTAAAGTATGAGCCGTTTCATCACCCGCCCGCATAGCGACAATTTGACGCTTATTCAACAAGATAACCAGCAATGAAATCAGCACGACTAAAGCTGGCAGCCACAAGCCTTGCCAGCTGGCTTTAGCAAAGCTGCCTAAGGTCCAAAACAGTACCGATGCAGCAGCTTGTGGACTGGAAAAGTACAACATCAAACTGGCGAGTGCGCCAAACATAAACGAGGTTGCCACGCCAGAAAGCAACATGCGCTCAACCTGGGTGCTTAGGTTACGGCCACATAAGCTCAATACCAGCAATACCGATAAGCTGGCACCGATAAATGCGCCAACCGGCAGACTGAGCCAAAGCATACTTTGGCTAAAGAGGGTTAACGCCACTACAGCGCCAAAAGAGGCACCCGATGAGATCCCAAATAGATAAGGATCTGCCAGCGGATTTCGCGTCACAGTTTGCAGCACACTGCCCGCTATCGACAGTCCAGCCCCAGCAATAAATGCTAATAAGACTCGCGGTAAACGTAGCTCCCAAATAATGCGTTCTTTTACGCCAACAGGATCGCCGATACTAAACAGCTTGTGGCTAAACACATTTAGCACATCTAAGGTACTAATACTGGCAGCACCAAAACTGGTGGCAGCAAATGGGGTGATTAGCGCCACCAAAGTGAGTATAAGCAGAACGAGATGCTCAGTTCGGCGACGACAATTAATGGCTAACGGCAGACTCGCGATTGAGGCCTTACTCACCTTAAACATCTGTACCTCTCGCTTTTATTTGAACGAAAGCTTCAGCTTGAACTGACGCCTTTATATCCGCGGCGGTTTTCTCACCACTTGCCGACACGCCCTCGTAACCATAGAAATAACAGATAAGCGGATTACCATGCTGAGGATGAGGCTTGATTTCACAGCACACATCAAACACTTCAGCGATGCGCTGCTCAGTGAGTACCATCTTAGGTGAACCATTGGCTATAGCACGGCCCTTATCAAGCAGGAGGAGTTCATCACAAAGTGCACTGGCAAGGTTAAGATCATGAATAGAGGTGATAACGGTGATATTGAGACTGCGCAGTAGCTCTAAGGTTTGGATCTGATAACGAATATCTAAGTGATTTGTCGGCTCATCGAGAATAAGTAGTTTAGGGCGCTGCACAATGGCGCGAGCAATCAAGGCACGCTGCTTTTCACCGCCCGATAAGCTCTCATAGGCTTGATTGGCTTTATCTTCAAGACCTACTTTTTCAAGTGCTTGTGCGATCACAACGCGATCGCTGCGGCTAGTAAAATCAAAGGCACTTTTATGAGGCGTTAAACCTAGGCCGATAAGTTGCGCAGTGGTCATCTCGAAATGATGGGGGGTGTCTTGCAGTACCACGGCGATTTGCTGGGCAAAAGCTTTAGCCGATAGCGCGCTAATATCTTGCCCAAACAAGTTAATACAACCCGTTGTTGGCTTAATGAAGCGATATAAGCAGCGCAGTAGACTGGATTTCCCTGCGCCGTTAGGCCCTATAATGCCCAGCATCTTACCTTCAGCTAAGCTAAAGTCGATTGCCGACAAAATGGCTTTACCATCCAGTTGCCAGCCTAAGTCGTTAACAGACAGCACTGTTTGGGTTTTAGCTTCAGCGTGAATCTGCTGCTTTAATTGCGAATTAGCCATTGCAGCCATTTACCCATTGTTTGAAAAAACGGGCATCGAATAAGCAAGCATCATATAAACAGGCCTTTAGCAAGCCTCGATCTAGATCTAGGTCTAACAACCAAGCATGGAACTTCATTTTATTGTCTCCCTCGAGTCGCCCGCACGAGTTTATGTGTATATGGATACACTTTTAATTACAACACGTACTGAGTCATACGTACTGAACAACATAAGCTAGGCAGGTATCTGACTTGGAAGCACAGCCCTATGGCTAACCTTCCCTACAGTTGCGGGTACAGTCCGGACTAAGCGGCGAATAACTGCCAGCCTCCGGTTCCCTTTATGCGATTAAGCACCTAGCTTTCATTTTGTTTGACTTATTATTAGCTTAGTCGCGCTGATACTAACGAGACTATCCCAGCGACAATCCCCGTGAGTATTAAGCACTAACCTTAATGCAGACAGTAGCACTCAAGTAAGATAACGCCGCAGTTTAGCATCATACCAGCAAGGCTGATATCACCTTTGTTTTATAAATAAAACCAAGATTGACGGGCTAAAGCCCGACCTACGATAAAAAGGTTCTAGGTTCTAGGCTCTAGGCTCTAGGTCCTAGGTCCTAGGTTCTAGGTCCTAGGTTCTAGGTCCTTCTTTAAACTTCTACCGCCAATTTAGGGTCATGAACTGCTTATTATCATTGTGCAGCACATCAATCACTACCGTGGCCGCGTAAGGCAATTTAAGCGAGGTGTAAAAACCCGCACACTGACTGACGTCCAGAGCTTTACTCATTAAATGACGTATTACGCCACCGTGAGTCACCACTAATACCGTCTTTCCTTGATGCAGCTCAAGCATCGCCTGCCAGGCTTTATCGATACGCGCCTCAAAATCTTGCATAGACTCGCCATGAGGCGGCGATAACAACCAAGGGTTTTTCCAGTAGTGATCAAGCGCTGAGCCACAAGTTTGATAAAGCGCGTCGAAGGTTTGTCCGTCCCAATCGCCGAAGTTCAGCTCTTTAAAACCTGCTTCAATAGAAAAGTCTAAATCATGCTCACGAGCCAATTGCTCTGCGATGTTGGCGCAGCGCTGAAGCGGTGAACTAATCACACTATTAACAGTAAAACCAACGGTAAAATCGACTGACAAATCGGTTAAGCATAAGGCGGAAAATGCCTTTTTCATCTGCAACTGACCAAGCTCAGTTAACGCAACATCAACTTGGCCGCGTAAAATATTGCCACCATCGCATTCGCCGTGCCGAAGTAAAATCACCTTAGTGGTTTGCATTATACCTGTTGACCTTCATTATTTATCAGCAACTTAGTTAAAATTCATTGGCTTTTAATGCTGAAAAAGTATCATGCTTTAGCACTTGCACTTTTTATCGCCTCTCACGTATTATGGACGTCTATACGTATAAATGTCCAAACAAAATAAAAGGTCACTAATAATAAACGACCTTAACTGAAAATAACGGACATGATTTACACCAGATCTAGGTAAGTTAAGTATTCAGAGACTTATTTTGCTTGGTATTACAAGAATAACGATTTGCGAACTGGTAGGAATTATCTATGGCAACCTGTACCCCAACACATGCCTTGAGCGCAGTAGCACATACTCAAGACTCTGCCGACAAGGTTTTAGCAGTACTTACCCAAAAGCTTCAAGACGGGATCCTTATCCTCGACGGCGCGATGGGCACCATGATCCAAGATCGCAAATTTGAAGAACATGACTTTCGTGGTGAACAGTTCAAAGACTGGCATTGTGATGTAAAGGGCAACAACGACATGTTGGTGCTCACCCAAGCCGATGCTATCAAGCAGATCCATAAAGACTACCTGTTAGCCGGCTCTGACATCATAGAGACCAACACCTTTAATGCCACCCGCATCGCCATGGCCGATTACGACATGCAGGAGCATTCAGCTGCGATCAACTTAGCGGGTGCACGCATTGCACGCGAAGCCGCCAATGAAGTTGAAGCAGAGACGGGTCGCCAATGTTACGTTGCAGGGGTACTTGGCCCAACGAACCGCACTTGCTCCATTAGTCCAGATGTTAATGATCCCGGCTTTCGTAACGTTAGCTTTGATGAGCTGGTTGAAGCCTACATCGAGTCAATCAACGCGCTAATTGCAGGCGGCTGCGACATCATCATGGTCGAAACCATTTTTGATACGCTAAATGCCAAAGCCGCATTATTTGCGATTGAAACGGTGTTTGATGAACAAGGATTCCGTCTACCGATTATGATCTCGGGGACGATTACCGACGCCTCAGGGCGTACCCTTACCGGACAAACTACCGAGGCTTTTTATAACTCACTGCGCCACGTTAAGCCTCTGTCTATCGGCCTTAACTGCGCCCTTGGACCAAAAGAGCTTCGACCATATGTAGAAGAGCTGTCAAAAATATCTGAATGCTTTGTGTCGGCGCACCCAAATGCTGGTCTACCCAATGAATTTGGTGGCTACGATGAAACTCCAGAGCAGATGGCGGAAATCATTGAAGAGTGGGCCGAAGAGGGCTTTTTAAATATCATTGGTGGCTGCTGTGGTACCACGCCTGATCATATCCGCGTTATTCGACAAGCCGTTATCAAGCACCCGGCCCGCGTACTGCCCGACATCCCAGTTGCATGTCGTCTATCAGGGCTTGAGCCACTGACCATTGATGCCAACTCGCTATTTTTGAACGTAGGTGAACGCACTAACGTAACCGGATCGGCTAAGTTTTTACGCCTGATCAAAACTGGCGAATATGAAGAAGCGCTGTCGGTTGCCCGTGAGCAAGTTGAAAGCGGCGCACAGATAATCGATATCAACATGGATGAAGGCATGCTTGATGGTGCCGAAACCATGCATAAATTCCTCAACCTTATCGCCTCTGAGCCTGATATCTCGCGCGTACCGATTATGATCGACTCCTCTAAGTGGGAAGTGATTGAAGCGGGCCTTAAATGCATTCAAGGTAAAGGCATCGTTAACTCTATCTCGCTTAAAGAGGGTGAAGAAAAATTCATCGAGCAAGCAACCTTAGTTAAACGCTACGGCGCTGCGGCAATTATCATGGCGTTCGATGAACAAGGCCAAGCCGACACCAAAGCGCGTAAAATCGAGATTTGTACTCGCGCCTATAACGTGCTGGTAGATAAAGTCGGTTTTCCGCCAGAAGACATTATCTTTGACCCCAACATCTTTGCCATTGCCACAGGTATTGAAGAGCACGATAACTATGCCGTTGATTTTATCGAAGCTACCCGTGAAATAAAACGCACCCTACCTCATGCGATGATCTCTGGCGGCGTGTCGAACGTATCGTTCTCGTTTCGTGGTAACAACCCGGTGCGTGAAGCGATTCATGCCGTATTTTTGTATCATGCAATTCAAGCAGGCATGGACATGGGTATCGTCAACGCCGGACAACTGGCGATTTATGATGATATCGACCCAGAGCTAAAGGAAAGGGTTGAGGCGATCGTGCAAAACCTCCCTTGCACAGCGGCAGATGCCAACGGTGAGCCAAGCAATAACACCGAGCTACTGCTTGAAGTCGCCGAGAAGTTCCGTGGTGACGGTAGCCAGGCTGCCAAGAAAGAAGACTTAGAGTGGCGCAGCAAGCCGGTAAATGAGCGTTTAGCCCATGCGCTGGTAAAAGGCATCACCGACTTTATCGATGCAGATACCGAAGAAGCACGCCAACAGGCAACCCGCCCACTCGATGTGATTGAAGGGCCGCTAATGGATGGGATGAACATTGTTGGCGACCTATTTGGTTCCGGTAAAATGTTCCTGCCACAAGTGGTTAAATCTGCGCGCGTAATGAAAAAAGCCGTTGCCTATTTAAACCCTTATATTGAGCTTGAAAAAGTCCCAGGCCAGTCTAACGGTAAAATTTTAATGGTTACCGTTAAGGGGGATGTGCACGATATAGGTAAGAACATCGTTGGTGTGGTACTGGCTTGTAACGGCTATGAAGTGATTGATTTAGGCGTGATGGTGCCGGTGGAGAAAATTATCGAAGTCGCCAAGGCTGAAAATGTCGATATTATCGGCATGTCAGGGCTTATCACGCCAAGCCTTGATGAGATGGTGCATAACGTTAAGAGTTTCCATAAGGCAGGCTTAACGATTCCGTCAATCATTGGCGGTGCGACTTGCTCAAAAATTCATACCGCAGTGAAAATAGCCCCGCACTCGCCAACCGGTGCTATTTATATTGCTGACGCCTCACGCGCCGTGCCTATGGTATCGAAGCTGATTAACAACCAAACGCGTCAAGCTACCATCGATGAAGCGTATCAAGAATACCAAGTGATGCGCGAAAAGCGTCTATCACAGGCTAAACGAAAGATTATTACCTCTATTGAGGTGGCGCGTGAAAACCGCTGCCAACACGACTGGGAAAACTACACTCCATTTGTACCTAACATACTGGGACGTCAAGTGTTTGATGATTATCCACTAGAAGACTTAGTAGAGCGTATCGACTGGACGCCATTTTTCCGCAGTTGGGAGCTACACGGTCACTTCCCACGTATTTTAGATGATGAAGTGGTGGGTGTTGAAGCGCGTAAATTATTCGCTGATGGTAAAGCCATGCTGGATAAAATAATCAGTGAAAAGTGGCTTACCGCCAAAGCGGTTATCGGCTTGTTCCCAGCCAACACAGTTAACCATGACGACATTGAGCTGTACTCTGCCGATGGGACGGATGAATCTCGCGAGCAACCAATCATCACCCTGCACCACCTGCGGATGCAGATTGAGCGCGTCGGTAACGACAACTTCTGCTTAGCTGATTTTGTTGCGCCAAAAGACTCTGGGGTTGCCGATTATATGGGGGGCTTTGCGGTAACAGCAGGCCATGGCATCGACGAGCATGTGGCGCGCTTTGAAGCCGACCATGATGACTACAGCGCCATTATGCTTAAATGCTTAGCAGACCGTTTAGCCGAGGCCTTTGCCGAGCGTATGCATGAGCGTGTACGTAAAGAGTTTTGGGGTTATGCCAGCGATGAAGTACTCGATAATGAAGCGCTTATTCGTGAAAAGTACAAAGGTATTCGCCCTGCACCAGGATACCCTGCTTGCCCTGACCACACAGAAAAAGGTCTGCTTTGGGATTTATTAAAGCCAGATGAAACCATTGGCCTTAACATCACTGAAAGTTATGCCATGTTCCCAACGGCTGCTGTTTCGGGTTGGTACTTTGCCCATCCTAAATCCCGCTACTTTGGCGTCACCAATATTGGCCGCGATCAGGTAGAAGATTACGCAGCACGTAAAGGTATGAGCATTGAAGAAACGGAAAGATGGTTAGCCCCTGTGCTTGACTATGACCCAGAGTAAGAGCCAGCCTTAAGCGGGAGAACAAACTTGGTAGCTCAGTGGCCATAGGCCTAAAGCAAACAGCCTTGAGCGGGAGAACAAACTTGTTTGTTCGGTGGCCGTAGGCCTAAAACAAAAAGCAAAAAGAGTCCCCAACACGCTTGTACCAAGCGTGCAGGGTCGAAGATAGAGTAAGATGGAATTCAAGTATTGTCCTACTGATAACCCTATCAGTGGGACTTTGCTATTACGTTTACTTACTTTCCTGAATATGAGTCATCAGGTATTTAGCATCTTTCCAAACACCGCCGAGTGTTGCAGAGCCGCGGGTATACAACCAAGGCAGCCCAATAAAATACAATCCATCAACGTCTTTACTCACGCCGCGATAATTACTCGGGTAGTTCATCTCATCAAAAGAGATATCTTCAATCCAAAAGAAATTGGGTTTAAAACCGGTAGCCCAAATAATGTTTTTGATACTGCTGATACTGCCTTTTTGAAACTTGATACTACTTGCATCAGCTGACAATGTTCTGCCCATATGAATCACATTTTCTTTTGCCAAAAGAGATTTCACATCAGTACCGATAACAGGCTGCCCGCCCTTACTCAGCCATTTACCTATTTTGCTAAAACGGTTAACCGATAAAAAGCCAATATGAGTAAACCACCACCATAGCGTTTTACCTAAAAATGACTGCGGAATAGCGGTGATTTTATCTGTACCAGAGAAGTGAACTTTGCGCCCGGTATCGGCAATTTCTGATAAAATTTGCACGCCAGAATCACCCGCTCCAACCACTAAACAGTCACCCTCTTGTAGCTGTGCAGGGCTTTTATAGTTTTCACTGTGTAATTGAGTAATATCTTCTGCGATATTGACATGGCAAGGCGGCGTGTAGGGAGTATGAAAAGGGCCCGTGGCGATAATGAGTTGTTTGGCTTGATAGCTAGCCGTATCACTGGTAATCTCAAAAATACCATCGACTTTCTTTACCGAAGTAATTCTTTGATTGAATTCAATAGGTATCGAAAACTTCTCGGCATAACTCTTTAAGTAATCTGCCACTTCATACTTATTGGGATAATACCCTTTAGGGAACGGAAATGGCATTCCCGGCAGATGGTTATATTCAGTCGGAGTAAACAACTTTAGAGAATCCCAGCGCTTTAACCAAGGCGCGCCAATGTGTTCATTGGCATCTAAAATTAAGTAATCTTGCTTATTTTGAGACAAGTTATAGGCCATAGACAGCCCAGACTGACCCGCGCCAATAATGATAAATTCTTTCATGGATACCAAATACTTCATGTCGTTATTATTATGCGCAGTATTCTAACAGAACATGACTCTTAAACCTGACTAATGCTGAAAGTGCTCAAATTCCTAACTGTAAAGATTGGCATATACTTAAGGTAACTCAGAATTAATCCCCCAGAGCACCACGGAACAATCTAAATTCAAATTATTGTTATTTACCGCCAATTTAGTGATTCAGATCACTGTCTCGCGGCCAAAAAGGTTTATTATTCGCCGTTCTCAGGAGGAATGTTCTTTCCTCCGCACTGCTTACCACAATTTATTTTAGGATACACACAATGAAGAAGCTTCTTCCTACATTGATCATGCTATTGATCCCTTCTGTTTCATGGGCACACCCAGGTCACGGTTCTGTTGGTTTATTCCATCACTTATCTGATGTTGCACCTCTTATCTTGCTAGCCGTTATCGTCGCTGGTGGCGCTATTTGGCTCCGTTCTAAACGCTAAATATTCACACTCTTTTATTCATTAGATTTTAAAAGCGCTCGCAGCCGATCCTTCACTGAATCGTTTGAGTTTTGTTGCTACTTTTAGTTTAGGTTTAGCCTAGATTTAGCTCAGATTCAGCGTAATTTCCGTTTAGGGCTTGCTCAAACGTTACTTAGACCCTGCCTAAATCTCATCAACTTCATATTGATTGAGCAGCCTAGTTTTGCGCGTTTTTCTGAAATCTTTATTTATTTTGCATACTAATTTTTAGATATGCGAACTGTCGGCTTGCTATTTGGCCTTCAATATTTGGATAAATTTGATTGATGAATATTCCTGAGAGCGTTTGCTTTAAACGCCCCGAGTCTCATTTGGGTTGGCGTGCTGAGCTAAGCCTTAAATATGGCTTCAAGCGAGAAAAAACTCGCCTTTTAGAACGTCATCAGCTCGGCCCTTTAACGGTACAAAAAACTTTCTTCCCTGAAGGTGCTGTTTGTCATACCTATCTATTACACCCTCCAGGTGGCGTGGTCGGTGGCGATCAGCTGAGTTTTAATATTGATGTTGGCTGTCACGCTCACGCCTTATTAACCACGCCTGGAGCAACTAAATTTTACCGCAGTAATGGCGAGCAAGCATGGCAAAGCCAAGAGTTAAGCGTCGAAAAAGGCGGCTTACTTGAATGGCTACCAATGGAAAACATTTTCTTTCCTGGGGCGAACTGTAAATTGCTGACACAAATTAAGCTGGCAGCGGATGCCCGGTTTATCGGTTGGGAAATCCAGTGTTTTGGTCGCCCAATGCTAACAGAGCACTTTGATCATGGCCAAGTATTAGGGCAAACCTTTATCCGTCGTAATGACCGGGTATTACTGGCAGAAACGGTACGACTGCAAACGCCAACTGACTTAGTTCAAGCTGCGGCTTTACGCGAGTTTGCTATGTCTGGAAGCCTGTATATCACTCCAGTGGAACCTGAACTAATCGCAAAGATTAACCAGGTGATTGACGAGCAACAGAGACGCTTTAAAACAGAAGTTTTGCTCGGTGCCAGTGAGATAGGCAGTGCGTCAGTAAGTAGTGCGATGTCCGTAGCCAGTGGCGCGGAAGATAGTTTGATGATCGTGCGAGCCTTAGGCCAACAAACCGAACCCATGATGGCAAGCTTTGTGCAAATTTGGCGCTGCGTTCGCGAGCACTGGTTTGGTGAGTACCCAGAAGTGCCAAGAATATGGTCAACCTAATGCAAAGTACACTGACTCAGTATCAATAACACCAACAAGATGGTCGCCATTGCCTCGATATAACAATCGATTTGAAAGAGAAAAAACCATGAAATTAACCCCAAGAGAAAAAGACAAACTGATGCTGTTTACTGCAGGCTTAGTCGCTGAGCGCCGATTAGCACGCGGCTTGAAACTGAATTACCCAGAAGCAATAGCCTTGATCAGCTGCGCCATTATGGAAGGTGCTAGAGACGGACGTACAGTAGCCGAATTGATGAATTACGCCCGCACTATTTTGACAGCCGAGCAGGTCATGGAAGGCGTACCAGAGATGGTGCATAACGTCCAGGTGGAATGCACCTTTCCTGATGGCACTAAGCTAGTTTCGGTACATGAACCGATTGTTTAAACACATTTTAAGCACTTCAGTCCATTAAGTACTTCGTCGATTAAGTTGTTAAAGGAACACCATGATCCCTGGTGAAATCATTGTAAATAAGGCGCTCGGTGATGTTGAGCTCAACCAAGGCTACGACAAACATACGTTAACCGTTGCCAACATGGGCGATAGACCGATTCAAGTCGGTTCCCATTATCACTTTTATGAAGTGAATGAATTTTTAAGCTTTGACAGAGAACAAACCTTAGGGTTTCGTCTCGATATTCCTGCCGGAATGGCGGTGAGATTTGAGCCAGGTCAAAGCCGCACAATCGCGCTAGTCGCATTTTCTGGTAAACGCATTATTCAGGGCTTCGATGGCCAAGTAATGGGGAAAATTAAGGAGTAAGTATGGCTACCA
Source organism: Shewanella sp. 30m-14 (assembly GCF_052977125.1). Classification (NCBI taxonomy): domain Bacteria; kingdom Pseudomonadati; phylum Pseudomonadota; class Gammaproteobacteria; order Alteromonadales; family Shewanellaceae; genus Shewanella; species Shewanella sp. 30m-14. The sequence goes on from NZ_JBRILW010000002.1 coordinate 104,289, forward strand.
TTTCAAGACAGGCTTATGCCGACATGTTTGGCCCAACCGTTGGCGATAAAGTGCGTTTAGCCGATACCGCTTTGTTATTAGAAGTCGAGCGAGATCTCACCACTTATGGTGAAGAGGTTAAGTTTGGTGGCGGCAAGGTGATCCGCGACGGCATGGGCCAAAGCCAAGCGTTAAGTAAAGATTGCGCCGATGCAGTGATCACCAATGCGCTGATTCTCGACCACTGGGGCATAATCAAAGCCGACATCGGCATTAAAAATGGTCGCATCAGCGGTATCGGCAAAGCCGGCAACCCTGACGTGCAGCCCAATGTTGATATTGTGATTGGCGCAGGCACCGAGGCCATTGCCGGTGAAGGTAAGATAATTACTGCTGGCGCAATTGATACCCATATTCATTTTATCTGCCCACAGCAAGCAGAAGAGGGGCTATCAGCCGGAACCACAACCTTTATAGGTGGTGGAACCGGGCCCGTTGCTGGCTCAACCGCAACCACTGTGACACCAGGCATCTGGAACATGCATCGTATGCTTGAAGCGGCCGATGAGTTGCCCATTAATGTCGGCTTTTTTGGCAAAGGAACCGTCAGTAATCCCGACGCGATTCGTGAACAAATCGCCAACGGCGCCATGGGACTCAAAATCCATGAAGACTGGGGTGCAACCCCTGCCGCAATCGATATTTGCATGACGGTTGCTGATGAGATGGATGTACAAGTTGCCATTCACTCAGATACCTTAAATGAAGGTGGCTTTTACGAAACCACGGCCAAAGCGATTGGCGACCGAGTGATTCACGTATTCCACACAGAGGGTGCAGGGGGCGGTCACGCACCCGATGTGATCAAGTCGGTGGGTCAAGCGAATATTATTCCCGCATCAACTAACCCAACTATGCCATACACCATTAATACCGTTGACGAGCATTTGGACATGTTGATGGTGTGTCACCATTTAGACCCAGCGATTGCCGAAGATGTGGCATTTGCCGAGTCGCGTATACGCCGTGAAACCATCGCCGCCGAAGATATTTTGCATGACTTAGGCGCTATCTCTGTAATGAGCTCTGATTCGCAAGCGATGGGCCGAGTTGCTGAAGTGGCGATGCGTACTTGGCAGTGCGCCCATAAGATGAAATTACAACGTGGCCCGCTAGAGGGAGACTCAGAAAGCTCAGACAACTTTCGATTAAAGCGCTATGTGGCCAAATACACCATTAACCCAGCCATTGCCCATGGAATAAGCCATGAAGTCGGCTCAATTGAAGTCGGTAAGCTGGCTGATATCGTGTTGTGGGATCCGGCATTTTTTGGGGTTAAACCCGCTTTAGTCTTAAAGGGTGGCCTCACGGTTTATGCGCCTATGGGCGATATCAATGGTGCAATACCAACGCCGCAACCAGTGCATTACCGCCCTATGTATGCCGCAACAGGTAAAGCAAAAGCGGCAACCTCGATGACCTTTTTACCAAAAGCCGCAATCGATGCAGGCATTCCAGAAAAACTTAAATTAACTCACTTAATTGGCGAGGTAAAAGGCTGCCGTGATATTCGTAAGAAAGACATGATCCATAACAACTACACCCCAGAGATAGAGCTTGATTCGCAAACCTACGTGGTAAAGGCCGATGGCATGCCCTTAGTGTGTGAACCGCTAGCTGAGCTACCAATGGCGCAGCGTTATTTCTTATTTTAGTTCCCTATTCTAACCTCGCTGATAGAGCAATAAACTTGCTCTATTTTGCTTAAAAAAGGACAAAAATGATTAAGTTAACAAAAATATTAACCGCTGCGTCGCAGATCGATGCCACGGTTTGTTTGACCATGGTCGAACGCACTAAAAGTCGTTTACGTATCACCCTTGACGATGGCCGTGATGCGGGCTTGGTATTGCCACGCGGCCATGTTTTGCATGCTGGCGATATACTCGCAACCGATGACGGTTTTGTGGTTGAAGTGATTGCAGCCAAAGAGCAAGTCTCGACTGCAAGCTGTGATGATTCGACCTTGTTTGCTAAAGGATGTTATCACTTAGGTAATCGCCATGTGCCTTTGCAAGTCGAGGCTGGCTGGTGCCGTTATCAACATGATCATGTACTCGATGAGATGCTAATCGGCTTAGGCTTGAAGGTCACCGTTGAGCAGCAAGCATTTCAACCGGAACCTGGCGCTTACGGTGGTACCACTGGTGGTCATTCACATGGTGATGCCTACGACGATAGCTTAGAAAAAATGGGGCAAGAGCATAGCCATTCACATCCGCATGAGCATTAGTTGATGTACAGCACTCACAGCATGTTGCCTGAGCTACGCCTCTATCAGCTTATTAGCCCGTCACTTCCCGTAGGCGGCTTTACCTATTCTCAAGGACTTGAGTGGGCAATTGAAAAAGGCTGGGTAACTACGCCACAAGCACTGGAAGATTGGCTTAAAAGCCAAATGCTAGCAAGTCTAACCAGCCTTGAATTGCCTATTTTAGTACGTATTCAAGGCTATCTGGCCGCTGACGATTATGTGCAGGCGCAAGCTTGGTGTAACTACCTTGCGGTGAGCCGCGAAACCAAAGAGTTACGCCTAGAGGAACATCAACGGGGCATCGCCTTTGTGCAGTTACTGCCAACGTTAGGAATAGCACTGACCCCAGAGTTAACCACCATGGTGAAAACCACCCAACTTGCGGCTTTTGCGTTAGGGATAAATCAATGGCAGATCCCGCTAGATAAAGCACTTGGCGGCTACCTGTGGAGCTGGCTTGAAAATGCAGTGGTGGTCGGCATCAAGTTAGTGCCACTCGGCCAAAGTGCTGGGCAGCAACTCCTGATGTCGTTAGCTGAGAGCATTCCTGCTGCGGTAGAAAAAGCACTGACCATGGCTGACGAAGACATTGGTAGCTTTACGCCAGCGCAGGTCATGGCCAGTTGTCGTCATGAACATCAATATACGCGGCTATTTCGCTCTTAGCTGGCCAGTTTTAATCGAAAAACCAAACTGAATACAGCTTGCCACCATGCGAGCTGATATCACTTAAGGCTCTATCACTTAAAGGCTGTCATCTTGAAGCAATAGCTAATCAAATCAAGCATTAAGTTCACCTTAACCAAAATTAGGAATAAAAATGACCGAATTAGATTATAAGCAACCACTACGAATTGGCGTAGGTGGACCCGTTGGCTCTGGAAAAACGGCACTACTAGAAGTGTTATGCAAAGCGCTGCGTGATAAGTACCAGATTGCCGTTGTCACGAATGATATTTACACCCAAGAAGACGCCAAGATCTTAACCCGCTCAGAGGCATTAGCTGCTGACCGCATTATCGGTGTTGAAACGGGCGGTTGCCCACATACCGCCATTCGTGAAGATGCCTCAATGAACTTAGCTGCGGTTGAAGAGTTGGCCAAGCGCCATAAGAACTTAGATGTGGTGTTTGTTGAAAGTGGCGGCGATAACCTAAGCGCGACCTTTAGCCCAGAGCTTGCCGATCTCACCATTTACGTGATTGACGTTGCTGAAGGCGAGAAGATCCCGCGTAAGGGTGGCCCCGGTATCACCCGCTCCGATCTATTAATCATCAACAAAATCGACCTGGCACCGTATGTAGGTGCGTCACTGGTAGTGATGGACCAAGACACTAAGCGCATGCGCCCTGAAAAGCCCTACGTGTTTACCAATATGAAAATCGGTAAAGGCGTGCCTGAAATCATCAACTTTATCGAAACAGCCGGTATGTTGAATATCTAAATGGGCAATCTAGGTCATCGCTTGGCGTGATCCTTTTCTGCTTATTTAGTAGTTGAGTCATATAGCTGAGTTGTCATTTAGTCGACAGCATAGAAACTCAATCTGTTATGCCAGCCAAACTTGCTAGCGGCTGTGAATAGCACATTACCGCCAAATCAGCATCATGGTTTGGCAGAAAGAAGAGTAAAAATAAGGGTTGAAAATATCGACCTTTGCTTTTATAACCGGTGACTTAGCTGCGAAGAATCGATTGCTATCACCATCAAACTGACATTCAGTTAACTATATCAAAGAGGTAAAATACCAATATGAGTCACGACATCAAAAAAGTTTCAAGAAATACAGACAATGCACCTCAAAACTCTGTTTCGACTCAAACTGTCGCCTTTTCTCATTACAACAATATTTCTGCGCAATTGCCTGTCGACCCAACAACAGGTGGCATCGTTATTGGCAACGTAAAAGTTCAAGCAAAACAATGTCTCGCTAATATCAAAGCCATTGTCGAAAGTATCGGCCACGTGATGGACGATATGGTTAAAATCAATGTGTTTGTTAAAAATATCGAAGACATTGACGCTATCGATGAAGTGTATGCCACATTCTTCCCAAATTCTGTTCCTACACGTACGGTAGTTGCCGTTGCAGCACTGCCGATGAGCGATGCATTAGTACAGATGGATGCCCTGATTTCAAATGGTGAAGGCACTGCACCACAAGCTCCATGTGCACTAGTTAAAGTATCAAGAAACACTAAAAACGCACCGTTAACAGCAATATCGACGCAGACAGTCGCTTTTTCTCATTACAACAACCTTTCGGCTCAATTACCTATCGTTCCTGCTACCGGAAAACTGATTGTAGGCGGTGTAAAAGAGCAAGCTCAGCAATGCTTAAATAACATTAAGGCGATTTTAGCAAGTATCGACCACGTGATGGCCGATATCGTTAAAACAACCATATTCGTTAAAGATATCGCCGATGCCGCAGCGGTAAATGAAGTCTGTAACACGTTTTTCAAAGGCTATGTGCCAACGCGTACGATTGTAAATGCCGCAGCTTTACCTATGGGAGCATTAGTGCAAATCGATACCGCTGTATCACACGGCGACGGCACACCGCCGCAGCCTCCAGAAGATAGCCAGTTTATCGTTATTGAAGCAAGCAACAGCGACAATGCTCCGCATGCGCCATACTCACACACAGTGGCATTCTCGCATTACAACCACGTTTCAGGTCAATTGCCTATAGAACCGAAAACGGGCGAGTTGGTTGCTGACAATATCACTGCGCAAACCAAGCAATGCCTAAACAACATTAAGGCCATTGTTGAAAGCGTTGGTCACGTGATGGATGATGTGGTGAAAATCAATATCCAAGTTAAAAACATCACCGATATTGATGCCGTAAACCAAGTTTATACGACGTTCTTTAACGGCGAGCTTCCAGCAAGAACCGTCGTTGGCGTGTCAGCTATTCCTATGGATGCATTAGTGCAAATCGATGCTGTGGTATCTAATTGCGAAGGCACTCCACCACAAGCTTAGTAAGTATTTATTAAGCGAGTAAGTAGAGGCAATCATAAAGCCCCTATTCCTACAGCTATATACGTAGAAGCTGTGAATAGGGGCTTTTTTATAGAGGAGATGTCAATTTACTGATATTTAAGACCCTTCCCCCTGAGTTAGAGTGACTTAGCTTGTCCACATATCAAAGCTATCTTGTCTTTCCGACAGCAGAACTTATTGGGTTAATACTTTGCTCATTCACAATCTCGTTATTTTGGCGTGACCAATATTAGTCGCGTTCAACTAAAAGACTAAGCTGTACCTAAGGCCATGAATATACTATGAAATATTACTCATACAAGGCTTTACCCTTGTCGAGGATTTATCATGGGTTAATGATAACGCCTTATACTGATTAATATTCATGGCCACTTGACTCAATAACCCCTCAGCTCCTTTTGCCGCTTCGCTCTCATAAACCAAAGGCACCATAGTTAAATCATGGGACATAGCCTGCGCATCGATAAACTGTAACTGGGACCAAAAAAAGTTTGAGATCAGATGAAACAGGCAACTCCCCACACCTAGGTGACGCCACTCAGGTATCACATAGGCATATAATAAGTAACAACAGCCACCAACTTGCCGGTCATGACAGGTATTATCGTCTGAATACCAAGAGTCGAGTAAGCCAACATTAAAGGTCACAAAAGCCACTGGCGTGCGCTTTTCCTCTTCAGTGAAAGCGACCAACCGATAGTGTCTTTTATGTCGACTTTCCGATAGGTGGCTTACCGGGCTTAGCGTTTGAAAAATCTGCTGGATAGCGGCATTATCGTCTGCACTTTTACTGCAAAAATATTGCTGCAAAGCAGAGGTATTTTCATGAAGTGAATCGTCATAAACACTGACACAAGGTATAACAGATGACTCATCTAGCTCCACAGAAGGTGGAGCCTGAAGGCGTAAATCTTTTTCAGCTAATGTTTGAATAAAGCCATTGTGTAGTTGAAAACGGCTAAAATCATCAAGCAGGTGAAGTAAGGGAAATAGCTCCGCCTTACTTTTATGAAGTGCCATATACAGCTCCGTTCAACAAACTCATTTCCAGTATGTTATCCGTACAAATAAAATAGTATCGACATCAATACAGACCACATTTTGAATTAACTATAGGTACAAATTATTTCCCTGTAAAACCCCCTTAAAGCAGGTTAGCTGCGGGCTCCGCTGTGAAATAACATCAAGCCATTGTAAATAAAGACAAGCAGTGCCCCTGACACCATGTTCCCTGTTATGAAATAAAACCGTTTCAATCGAATCCAGTTATTCAGGTTGAGGATTTTTCGAGGTGAAGGAGTGGATATTGAGAGAGTGTATCTGTTTATGAAGCCATACCCTATCCACTGAGCAGCTAAGCCTCTGTGGTAAGCAAGCTATTTTACCTAAGCCTGCAATTTTTATATTCGCAACGTGGCAATCTAGCCTAGTGACACAACAAAATTAATCGCCTTAAATCTTGGGATACTTCCTGCAGCTTTTTCCAAGCCGTATACACTTATATCTATGGATAATAAAGTGAAAATGGGGAAAGTACGTGAGTCGAGTAACCAAGTTCAAGCGCAAAGGACGACTATGCTGGCTTTACCTATTTTTGTCGGTAATGCTGTTATCTATGCCTTCAAGCGCCCAAACCCTACCTGACGCCACTTTTTTAAAAAATGAAATCACTCGCCTTAATAGTGAATCCCCAAAAAGTGAAGCCTTAATTAACCAATATGAGACCTTACTCTCCCGGGTTAATGGCTACAAAAAACAGAAAGCCGAACGCGACAAATATCGAAATATTGTCAGCCAGTTTCCGGTGCAGCGAGAGCGGTTACTAAAAAAAATAACCGACGTAGAGCAGCTAGAGATCTTTAATTTTCGACAACAAAATAAGTACAGCGATCTTTCTCAATCTATCGCAACACTAGAGGCTGCTGTGACTGAGTGGCGCTCAAGCTATCAATCCAATAGTGATCAAAGTAAACAGCTGGTTAATGCAAGAACGGCTCTGCCCCAATCTCTTGCGCAAACAGATCGAGAAATCGAACAAGCCTCTATTATTAAAAGCGATACAGGCAGTCAGTTAGATCAGTGGCTTGAGTCAACCCATTTGGCCATGCTCAAACTTCAACGACAAGTAACTTCCGCTCAGTTACAAAGTTTAGACGAACGCACTGAATTGCTGCGTTTAGAACAACAATTGTTGGACCAAAAAATTCAAACAGCCTCGCCAATACTGATTAAATTACAAGATAAATTGACGCGAGTTGAACAAGCTTCAGTTAAAACACTGATTGAAAAAGCAAGACAGGTTAGCGAGGAGTCAGCCCTAGGCGATGCACAAGATCAACAACAGATAGAGCAACTCAAAAAATATACTTTGGAATTAGAACAGGTATTAGCAGAAATAGATAAAGCTCGGATCGCTTATCAAAAAATAGAGTCGGAACAGAGCAGTTTAACCGATGAACAGCGCTTGATAAAAACGAACCTAGCCTGGTTGCGTGACAGCACCGCTTTTGGCGCTTCCATTCGAGCACAGTTGCAACGCCTGCCTTCCAAAGTGGACACTCGATATATCCCAGACGGTATTGCCAAAGCCCACATTCGCAAATACGAAATAGGTCAGATAAGAGATAATGCACTAGAAAGTACTACTGCCGCAGATAAAGCGAGCGATAAAGCCCCTGATAAGTTAGCCGCGCTATTAGATCAATTATTAGCTCAATTGACAAAGGACTATGAAAAACTTATTTCTGCATTGAGCCAATTAAAATTAGTCAAAGACCAATATGCGCAAACTGTTGAAAAGGCTCGCAGCTTTTTAAAAGAACAGCAGTTATGGACGCGCAGCAACGTACCAATCTGGCAGCACCTTACCGATTTTAAAGAAGAGATTTGGTTTGGAACCAATAAATCATTTAAAGACATGTTCGATAAAGTGACACAAAGGCAGTCGATAATATTGGCTACAGTGTTTGCTTTATACACCAGCCTTCTTATCTATATGACTGCACGACTCAATCGATACGCAGCACGACGTAAAGATGAGCTCCATAAGGTCTTTGGTCACCCATTAAAAGACCGTTTTCACTTTACTTTTTCGTTGTTTGCATTAGCAATCCTGCGTGCGCTTATTTTACCTATTTGGTATGTGATAACGACTTGGTTAGTCTATTGGCTTTGGCCTGTACCAACTTCGAATGAGCTCAGTACACTCATTTTCGCCAGTGCATCAGGCCTGTTTGTCGTCGAACTCATTAACGCCCTAAGTTATAAGCAGGGCGTATTAGCTTTACACCTAAATTGGCCTGAAAATATTTGTGACTACCTGCACCGAGGAACGCAACGCATTCGCTGGCCATTTATCATTTTATTGCTGTGTATTTTTGCTGCAGAGCTTATATCTGGTATCCATGAAGCAGAAATATCACGAGTACTGTTCCTATTACTGATGGGCGTCATGATGACGGTGTTTATTTCACTGTTGAAGGAAAACCATTTGCCCTCCACGTTACCCGCGCCTCTCAATCGAGGATTTTCTCTCTATCTATTTCGTTTTGTGATTATCGGCTCGTTTATCACCATTATCGTTATGGCGGTCATGGGGCTCTATATTGCGTCATGGATTTTACTTATCTATCAGCAACTCACTATTTACGTGGTGTTAGCAGTGCTGTTCACCTACCAAATGGGAGAGCGCTGGTTAAAGCTAGAGCATAGGCAACTTAACTACCAACGATTGCTGGCCCGACGCGAAGAGCTGATTGCCCAGCAGCAAGAACAAGAGCAAACAGATGAAATACCCGAAATTGCCGAGCTAAGAGAAACGATTCCTGATGTGGAAGAACGCAGTTTAGCGAGTGAGCAGATAAGTGATCAATCATTAACCTTATTACGTGGTTTTTCCTTGATAGGCTTAATTGTTGCGGTGTTAACCCTGTGGTCAAGTGCATTGGAGATGACCAGCTGGTTAGATAGCATCGTGGTATGGCAGGTAAACGAGATCACGGAAACCGGTGTGAAGCTAGTGGATGTGACTCTGCAATCATTGCTTTATGCAATGGTGACATTAATCGTAACCTTTGTTGGAGTACGAAACTTACCGGGAATTTTAGAGCTCTTGGTCCTACGCCGTCTTGATTTGGCTCCAGGTGCAGGCTATGCCGTAACAACCCTGCTGCGCTATGTGATCTTGATGGGAGGCTTAATGGCCGCATTTTCCATCTTGGGCTTTCAATGGTCTAAGTTGCAATGGCTGGTCGCCGCATTCGGCGTTGGCTTAGGCTTTGGATTACAAGAAATTTTCGCTAACTTCATTTCCGGTTTGATTCTCTTGTTTGAACGGCCAATACGTATTGGCGATATTGTCACTATTAATGATTTATCGGGAACAGTCAGTAAAATTCAGACCCGTGCAACCACCATTATTGATTGGGATAACAAAGAAATCGTGGTGCCAAATAAGACCTTTATTACAGAAAAGCTAATTAACTGGTCATTGACGAGCCCCATCACCAGAATCGTCATTCCTATTGGAGTCGCTTACGGCTCTGATATCGATCAAGTGGAGACCTTGCTGTACCAAATTGCAGATGAGCACCCATTAGTGTTACCCGAACCACAACCTTCCGTGGTGTTCAGAACATTTGGGGCAAGTAGTCTTGATTTTGAATTGAGAGTGCATATCACTGCGATTGAATTACGCCTATCAACGGTTCATATCATCAACAAAAACATCGACCGCTTGTTCCGAGAGCACGAGATTGAAATTGCCTTCCCGCAAATGGATGTGCATGTGCGTGATTTTCCACCTAAACCCCAAGACACGTAACCTTCTATTTCAATTCGACATTTTATGCCATGCCTCACTCTATGCAGAACAGCAACATTTTTGTTAACTGGATCGCTAAAATGTCGAAAAACTACCTCTTTACTCAGTATCATGGTGCTATAGTGATTGCAGTTCTAAAATAAACCAGTTCAGTCTTTCAAGGAGCATCTATGTTAAATGAAAATCATGCGCTTATTTTCGACTTTCCAGAGTTTAAACAAGACATTGTTTACTTGAACTATACCGACCAAGAGTTTGAAAAATTATCAAAACAATATCACCTCTTAGACTATGACATTCGTCAGCTTGAAATTGCCGGTAGTCCTACCGATGACGAACATATGCATCAACTTAAATTGACCCGCGCTAACTTAAAAGACAGCTTATTTCAAAAACTCAAAGCACACCACGGCTAAAGCTGTCATGGAGTCGCTATTAGTAACTAAGATAGCCGCAGCTATATAGTAACCTAGCTATCCGTAGCAAAGTTATCCGTAGCAAATCATGATATGCCGCTTAGTGCATGCAATTAGAGCCAGTCGAAAGGAGAAATACTCTTACCTTTTGGCTGGGTTTACTTTCGCAAAATAGGCTACTCCGTAGCCCACTTTTAGCATTAAATGAAGATCACTTTGCAGTTATTTGTTATTGAGATCTTTCGCAACTGGGTAATTGAATGCTAATATTTAGCATTAACCCTTCGTATAATCTCAATGATATGGTTTGAGAGTTTCTACCAAGAGCCCTAAACTCTTGATTATGAAGACTTTACTTTATGTAATACCAATCTAATTAAGTTTTTGTTTATGCTTGCTATGCAATGTTTGAACCTTTACTTATCCAGATCGGTATAACCAATCAATAAAGGAGAGCTTCATGAATTATCTACAGCTACCCAAAATCGATCTTCATTGCCACCTAGACGGTAGCGTTCGCCCGCAAACAGTTATCGACCTTGCCCAAATTCAGGGTGTTGAAATACCAAGCTATAATGTTGATGACATTAAAGCGTTAATGGTGGCGCCAGAATCTTGCCCAAACCTCGATGAATATCTCACTCGCTTTGCACTTCCGTTATCGGTTATGCAAACAGAAGCAGCGCTTGAGCGCATTTCATTTGAGCTATTTGAAGATGCCGCTCTAGAAAACGTGAAGTACCTAGAGGTACGTTTTGGTCCACAGCTTCACCGTAAGCAAGGCCTTAACTTTGAGCAGATCATTGCCAGTGTCGTTAAAGGTATGCGCAGAGCCGAAGCCCAATACGACATTAAGGGTAACTACATCCTATCGATTATTAAGGTACTACCAAAAGATGACATCAATGATGTGATCGACGCCGGTGCTAAGTTCCTCAATAATGGGGTGGTGGCGTTTGATTTAGCGGCGAGTGAAGAGCCAGGTTTTTGCCACGAGTATATTCCCTACGCTAAGTATGCCCTTGAAAGCGGCTACCGCATTACCATTCACGCGGGTGAGCAAGGTGTTGGTCAAAATGTGTATGACGCCATTGCGCTACTAGGCGCTGAACGTATCGGACACGGCATTCATATCAATAGTCATAAACAGGCCTACGATTTAGTGCGTTCAGAGGCTGTAGCACTAGAAACTTGCCCTAGCAGCAACGTACAAACTAAGGCGGTAGAGAGCTTAGAAAGCCACCCATTGGGTGAGTTTTATCGCGATGGTTTATTAGTCACCATTAACACTGATAACCGTACCGTGTCAGACACCACCATGACCAAAGAGCTACAGCTGGCGGTAGAGAAGTTTAACCTAACTGAAGCAGACTATTTTGCCATCTATAAGATGAGTGTCGACAATGCGTTTGCATCAGACGAAGTGAAACAGTCTCTATTGAAGTTTATTGGCTAATACTAGTTATAAACTCTCAAGCATAATCCAGACAGTAATGTACAAAAAGCCTATCAATTGAATTGATAGGCTTTTTTCGTTTATAGCTAAAATTAAAACTGAAAATTAAAAAACATCGTACAGCACGGCTCTAAAGTTAGCAGGGCTCAAGGTATAAGTAATAATCTCATCGACTACACCATCACCATCTCTATCTCGTGACTCTGATAATTTATTACCATAAGTATTATAAGTATTATAAGTATTACGATAAACACGATTAGGGCTGCCATCGTTATCCCTATCATACTCATCGGTTAGCTGATTGCCATCAGTATCGAAAGTGCTACTATAACGGTAATCAATCATGCCATCACCATCATCATCTCCATCATGGGTTAAGCGATTAGCTTTATCATCATAAGTAGAATAATAAAACTCAATATTCACTCCTACCTCTTCAAAACTCGCTCACCACGGCGCAAAACTAGCGCTTTTATTTTAATTTTGTGAACTAGGCACCTAGGTTTCGGCGCACACTTGTACGCATAATGAGGTATGAGCCAGGTATCAGCAGTATTGACTATTGGAGTTTGCAATGCAGAACATAGATTGCCCACAGTGCAGCCATAAAATCGACCTTAATTCAGTGTCTTGCCCACAATGTCATGCCGCACAAGGGTTAGAATCCTTTGCTGGAGTCGACCCTGATATGCGCATCAAAAACCAGAAGCTCGCGATATGGTTTAGCTTCCTACTCGGTGGGCTGGGGCTACATAAGTTCTATTTAGGTCAGCACCTAAAGGGCAGTCTGTACCTAGCCTTTAGCTGGACACTGGTACCTATGGTCGTTGGCTGGGTGGATGCCATACGCACCTTGAAGATGACGCCATTTAATTTTGAGCAGCGTTACTGCAAACGAGTGTCACAGGGATTTTAACCAAGGTTGATTAAAAAGAGATTCTTAATTGAACAGATAGAGAAAAGACAGCTAAGGCTGTCTTTTCTTATATATAGTCATTGAAGATTAGAACTTGCGGGCTCTATGATCCCTGAGTGATGGGGTATGACACATACCACACGACTCCATGCTCATCGCACTTTCTAGTGGCATATTGATAACTGCATTACCAAAGTCCACCATATGCTCAGCAACCGTGCCATCCTTCATCTTGCTATCAAAGTCATGACAAGACCCACAAGTCGCCGCCCAAGGTGAACTGTACAAGTTCTTTTCGGTGGCTAACGGCGTCTTTTGCTCGAATGAGGCAAGGTTAAACTGACTGTGGCATTGACTACAATCAGATACGATTGGCTGAGATTGATGGGTGCGATGTAACTTCATCTCTATGGCACCTTGGTTTGCACCATTGGCCCAAGTGCCATGAGTCGAGTGACAGGCTGCACAATCCCCCAGTTGCATATTGTCGTTCAGCGTGAAACCTGCTGCACTACTCGACTCAACAAAGCTGTTATGGATTTGGAAGTTATCCGAGTGACAAGCTGCACAACGACTATTATCAATTGAATCATTATGGCGCGACGTCAGTGCTACCCCTTCAATAGCCACAGTCGCTGCCGCGGAGTCGATAGCAATGTAGCTGTCATGTTGACCACAACTAACAAATTCCCCCTTTGCGCTACACAAACGTATACCGGCAATAACTAAAGCGGTGTCATGGGCGAATGGCTCTGAGAGCAGCTTAAACTGAGTGGCAATACTGCCATCTTGAGTAAGGTAATCAGCAATTTTCTTATCACCACTCCCACGAACTGACAGCTTAGCTTTAGCGCCATAATTGAGCTGCGTTGCTTGTGGATTAACATTGCCAATAATTTCAACAAAGTCTAATGAGTCAATATAGTCATTAGCACTAACCTTATTACCCTGCCAATCGAATAATTGCAGATTGACGCTAACCATGCCATCAGCGGCTGCAGTGAGTGTTAATTCAGAGCTGAGTGAATCGGCGGCTTGGTTATCTAGGCGTAAATCAGCAACATGATTTTGCTCTATATCACTTTTAGAATGACAAGCACCGCAGCTGGCATTGTCTATTTGACTCGCTAAATGAGCTACATATTTAATCTCGTTATTGTCGTCGTAGCCTGCATTATGACAAGCTGAGCAAGTCTCTTTAGTTGGCACCAGACTCCAATTGCCCCACTCGCTGAGTTCGCTAGAAGCGACATGGCAAGTTTCACAATTATTTTGCAGTAGCTTCTCGGCAGTTTGCCCCGTGTACTCATTGCCTTTGCTGTCGCTAAAGGCACGAGTATTATCATGGATTGCATGCACTAAATGCTGAAAGCTTGCACGCTTACCCTGCATATTGGTTTCACTATGACAGCTGACACAGGTTTCCAATTCAAAGTATTGATCATGGCGACGTGCGATAGGTTCAGCGGGATTATGACATTGCTCACAACTTGCTTGAGCAACAATGCTTTTAGTGTAAAACGCATCTGCGCCATCGCCGCTGAAATCGAGGCTGACTTCTTGATGTGGGGCTAATGTTTTACGGCCATTAAATGGACCTTCTCGTGAAATGATATTAAAACGCTGCGTCAGCCCTGTATCGACCTCAACAGCAGCTCGGGTGAAGGTATAAGTGCCATCACCATTATTAATGTAGTTTTCAAAACTACCATTGCTTGCCCACCGAGCGGAGTTCCCACTGCCGGTAAACCCTTGTGGATATAGCAGATAGTGGTTCAGCGACAGGCCTTGTAACCCCGCAACAAACTCATCACTCTCGTTGGTTGCTAACACGGTCACTTGTGTTTCATCTTGACTAGTTGTGATGTCAGTAATGCTGAGCTGCAACTCGTTAATCTCTGTGGCAGGCTTGCCATCAGGTAACTCTCCACCTGAATTATCTGAGCTACCGTCACTGCCACCGCAAGCTGTTAGCCCAGTAAAAACAAGGCCGACCAGTAGGCTAAAATGCCAATTTTTATGGATATTTATCATTATTATTCACTGCAAAAAATAGCTGGACACTAAAATGAGTAAATGGACTTTGAGCTCGGCGCTCAATAGTAGAGCCAATGCTGAATTAGCACATAACTTCACCAGACCACTCATTGATGCCATGCACACAGCTTAAGCAAACTTAAACCATGTGCATGAATTGAAACTTATAGATACCGTTTAATTATGCATCCTCCCTACAATCGCAGCAGCGCGCGCATCGTAGTCTTTTTTATGGCAACTACCACAACTGTCTTTAGCGATATTCCAAGGCTGCACAAATTGCTTCTCCTTCGTATTCGTCGCCTCATTCGCCTCTGAGTAGTTTCTAATGTCGTCAGACGGGAATGCTAAGTTAATGCGGAAAAGGTGTTTACTCGATGGCATATGGCAAGTAGTACAATCAATCTCAGCATGCATCTCTAGATCAGCACTGAACATCTTATTAGCGTGACAATTGGTGCAGCTAGTGATGAGTGCATCCTCGTGGCCCGGCTGATCCCTATTATTCATAGAGGCATGCGGGTTGTGGCAGGTATAACACGCCATATTGCGCTTTTTACCTGTTGGCTCTCCCGTATTAGCATCTAAGCCCAGTAGCGCATCTCCGGCAAAACGACCACCATCGAAGTAATTGATGGCACGCCCACCAATAGTGTCCTCACAGCTAGCGTTATCACCACAAAAGTCTCGGTTATGCTCGCTAACAAAGTCGTTAACAAAGAATCGGTTCGTCTGCTTGGTATGACATTCTGAGCACTTAATTGCCAAACCATAGCCCATATCAGGTTGACGTAAATCTGCTGCTAAACGCCCTTTAGCTGCCAATACGATATCATCTCGAGATTGACTCTTGATATGTTGCCCACCCGCACCATGACAAGCTTCGCACTGGATCCCTGCTTGATTAAATGTCCCACCAAAGCCTTTCATGCCGTCTTGACGGTTGGGGTTTAGATCTGAATCAGGCGTGAAGTCTTTCCATCCGGTAGAGTGACAAAGACCACAATCAAATTCCTTAGGCGTTGTTAACGGACCCGATGAAAAACCCTGCATATGCTTTTCTGAAATCGCTTCACCGTTTTGCGGCATGGATACCGCAACATGCTTACCGGTTAGGATATAGCCATCTTTGTCGATAAAGTTTGCCCAAGCATCGTAGCCACCGATCACATAACTGATGTCACTCCAAGTCCACTCAAAATCACTAGGGTTAGCAGTATTATTAGTGCTATTTGCCACACCATTGAATAGCTCAACCGAGCCTTCTAGGTTTGTAAATGGCATCTCTGGCGCCTTACCATCAACCACTTTGTTTAGTTTGAAATTATGCCCGGTTTCGAAAAAGCTTTGCTTATCTTCATGGCAACCAATACAAGTTTGAGAGCCAACAAATTCCACCGCATGCGCTTGTACCGTAATGGTCACGGTAGCCGTAGCTTTAGCACCATGGGTATCGACAATCGTATAATCAATTATGCTTGTGCCTACATTTTTACCGGTAAAGACAATATTGTTACCGGACTGAGTCACTTCATCATCGCCTTGGGTGAGAACAAAGTCATATAGTGTTAGCGCATCGTTGTCTGCATCAGTGTCGTTAGCCAATACATCAATATGTACAGGGGTATTTACCCAAGCCATTGTGGTATCAGCAACAGCAACCGGCGCAGAATTGTCTAACGACGGCACTGAGTTTGAGTCATCGCTACCACAAGCTGTTAATGTCAGCCCGACCAGCAGTATTGCAGCTCCCGTTTTGAACCTTTTCATATCATTCCTCATTTTTATAAATATCTTCACGCAGGAGACCAATGTCATGCCTCCAAAACGCTGCCAATTAAGCCTAAAACCTCAATGACCACGCGCATTCAACAGCATACTTTCAGTAGCCTGTAGCAACGGGTCTCGCTCACCAAGTAAGTTATTGATTAGTTGCGGTTAACTATTTAAAAGACCTTCCAATTGCATTTTTGTTATCGATTGAAAGCTTATGTTTCAGCAGCAAAATATTTACCAATGAAAACTAACCTTCTAGAAAGACTCTTTCCAGAAAGATACTAGATAGCCTTTAGCTTTCCAGCAAGGTATATTGTGCGCAAAATCTTGATTTTGAGAGGTAACGCAAGTGGAAAAGAGTATGGAAGAAGTGCTGCAACAGAATGCGGCAAACTGGCCTGAGTGTGCAAAAACTTCCTACCCCGCTTTATTGCGACTGACTCAGGTAAATAACATTTTTATCCAACTTATCACTGAGTGCGTTGGCCATTATCAATTGCAGCCCATTGACTTCAACTTACTTAGTTGCCTTCGTCGTCAACCTGCCCCCCACATACTCTCGCCTACAGAGCTGTATCAAAGTTTGCTATTTAGCTCAGGGGGATTGACTAAAGTGCTGGTCCGCTTACAAGAGTCGGGATTAATTGAACGCTGTGATAACTATGAAGATAAGCGCAGCAAGTTAGTCGTGCTGTCAGCTAAAGGTAAAGACTTGGTCGAAGAGGTTATGCCCGAACTACATAGGCAAGAGCAGAAGATGCTATCAGCATTAAGCTGTCATGAATTGGATCAATTAGACGATATGATGCGCCGAATTACACAAAAAATGAACAGCGACAACGATCAATATCCTAAGCGGATGCAATTTCAAGGGCGATATTAGCGAACTCTTTGTTAAACAGCTTAGCTCGATGTATAACGCATTCACTCAGCTGGATGCGAGCCAGAGCCAAAAACTGACCCAGCTACACGTCACAGACAAAAACTCACTGCTAGAGATGTGAGTCACAATGTGAAACTAAGAGCCCTTTGGGCAACAGGTAATCCACTGACAGAACTGAATATCCGTTTAATGATTATGAAGTCGATGAAGGTGTAAAGCTCAACGAGTAACTTAACGACTCTCGAATTATTTATATGCAGTTTTGAGTAGAGAGTACTCGTATAAAATGTCCGGCACTTATTCAAAGTCCCGGACATTTTCGCTAGCCGATAACCAACTAACGCTTAAAAGAAAGACCCCACATTAGTAGCTTGCTACCATCGGTGTAGTCATCGGTCGCGGTGGCAGAAATACGAATACGCTCGGCATAGACTGTACGCGGTAAATTAAACTCCTGTCTTTGATAAGTTGGTGCATAAATCGGCGCAAACTCAAAGTTTCCTACTGTTTGCCACTCACCATTTTTCCAAATATCAAAGTTAAAGGTACGCAGTCTTGTGCCTTCACCATTGTTAAACGAACCTAAGCGGAACGTTTTCATCGGCATAGGCTTTTCAAAATCGATATAAAAAGAGATTGGCAAGTTAGCATCACGTACATCAGCCTGCAGCAACATGCCCTTGCTGGTGTCGAAATACTCATCATTGGTAAAATGAGGTTCAAGATTATCAGAGTCAACTAAGAAGGTTGAGTTCAAGCTGTTATGAGTGTTATTACCACCTGACTGAAATACATCATCAGCATAATAGGCAATAATATTTTCAAACTGAGGCACGTCTTTAGTCAATAAATCACTATAGAGTGAAAAGTCACCTTTTTCACCATCCGCACCAAACCACACGCCCTCCCAATACTTGCCGTTGATGTTACCAAAATACCAATTACGGGTTTCACCTTGATGGATCTCAAACTGAAATCTTGGCTTATCACCAGAACCTATATACTGGCTATTAGTGTTTTCTACTTCTCCAGAAATAACCGACCCCGTATCAGTCGTACCAATAATAGTGTTCCCTGATAGATCGATATTTAATTTGATCTGTTTCTGGAAGTCGGTAACACCATCCAATGCCTCATCATAATGCAGATAGACCGACTCGTTAGCTGAATAGACAAAAGGAGAAATAAAACACAATGTTGAAAGTAAGAGCTTTTTCATAAGTAATAACCTTAAACGGGAAATCAGTTGATGTGATGTTTGTTTTTATTAATTTTCATATAAAATCAGGCCAGCAACGTAAACAGTGGCAAGCCTTACTTAAGGCGACTGTTTTCGATAAAAATAAAAAATGATATAGACAAAATACTGAGTCACTTGAGGAGCTATTAGCCTTCTGCGGTAATCTCGCTAAAGATACGCGATCAAGGTTATCTCGCCATACAACAAAACACCTTCCTAACACATACTTATTCATCAATAGCTACTACATTAAAAACTAAATAATGTGAAGCAACCTTATAACACAAAGAAAAACCTGTTAAAAATACGTTAAAAAACCTTCCGGCAGATTAATAACTAATCAGTCAAACCAATTTCAATTGAATTTTTAGTCACATTTAACGCATAAGTATTGATTTAACTTTATATGAGCTTATAGTCAATCCCAGTTGAGTATTTTGATTAAGAGAGTGGAAAATGAAGAAGTCAGTATTGGTTGTAGCAAGCTTAGGTTTAACAGGCACATTAATGTTATCTGGCTGCGGTAAGAGTGATGATGTACTTGTAGTGGGCACCAATGCGTCATTCCCACCTTTTGAATATGTGGGTGGCGTTAGTGGCGATGAGATTATGGGCTTCGATATCGATTTAGCTCAGCAGATCGCGAAGGATGCAGGCAAAACCCTAAAAGTTGAAAACATGAATTTTGACTCGCTTATCGTAGCGCTCAATGCTGGTAAGGTCGACTTTATCGCCTCGGGCATGACCATCACTCCAGAGCGTCAGGCTAGCGTTAACTTTTCTGAGCCTTACTATGAAGCCACCCAGATGGTACTCGTCAATAAAGACAATAACAGCATCAACAGCCTAGATGATCTTAAGGATAAGCATATCGCAGTGCAACTAGGCTCTACTGGCGACATTATGGCTAAGGGCTACAGCCAACAAGTGACCGCCTTCAACTCAGGCTTCGAAGCCGTGATGGAGCTAAAAAATGCCAAGGTTGACCTGGTGTTGTTTGACAGTGAACCTGCCATCAGCTTTTTAGAGAAGAATCCACAGCTAAAAATGGTTGAGCTGGATTTTTCACCCGAGTTTTACGGCTTTGCAGTGGCTAAAGACAAAGCTGAGCTGCTAAACAGCATTAACAGCAGCTTAAGCATCATGAAGCAAAACGGTGGCTATGACGCCCTCGTTAACAAGCACATGAAGTGAGTAGAGCATGATTGATGCAATTAATACTTCACTGTTTACCCCAATAGGCGAAGATGGCTTAATCGGAATTTATCTTATTCTGAATGGCCTTAAAGTCACTTTGATTGTGACCTTCTTCGCAATGATAATCGGTTCAATTCTCGGTGTGGCAACCACCTTGATGAAGATGTCATCGAAATGGTATCTACGTTGGCCAGCCAGTTTTTATGTCAGCGTGATCCGTGGTACGCCAGTGGTTGTGCAGTTAGTGATCCTTTACTTTATTGTGCTAGCGGCACTGGACGTGGATAAGATCACTGCAGCCGTTATCGCCTTCGGTCTTAATAGCGGCGCCTATATCTCTGAGATCATTAGAGCCGGTATTCAAGCCGTCGATAAAGGGCAAATGGAAGCGGCACGTTCATTAGGCTTATCGCAAGCAGCGACCATGAAAGAGGTGATCCTGCCTCAGGCGATTAAAAACATTCTGCCCTCACTAGGTAACGAGTTTATTGTGTTACTTAAAGAAACTGCGGTAATTGGCTTTATTGGTGGCGTGGACTTAATGCGTGCAGGTGAAATTATCCGTAGCCGTACCTTTGAAGACAGTGTGCCGCTATTTACCTGCGCACTTATCTACCTGTTACTGACGTATATTTTTACCTTTATGCTATCTAGATTTGAAACGAGGTTAAAGCAAAGTGATTAAAATTAATGGTTTACATAAGAGCTTTGGCGATAACCAAGTGCTAAAAGGGATAGATGAGCAGATTAACCATGGCGAGGTTGTCAGTGTGATCGGCCCGTCAGGTAGCGGTAAGAGTACCTTCTTACGCTGCATCAACTTACTAGAGCTGCCAACTCAAGGCGAAATTTTTATCGATGGTCAATCGATTACCGCTGCGGGCGCTTGTATCGATAAGCTAAGACAAAAAGTGGGTATGGTGTTTCAAAACTTTAATCTGTTTCCCCATAAGACGGTTAAGCAAAACATCACCCTTGCACCTGTAAAACTAAAGCTGATGACACAAGCACAAGCCGACATTGAAGCCGAGTCTCTACTTGAGCAGGTTGGCCTAAAAGATAAGGCCGATGCGTATCCATCGAGCCTATCGGGTGGACAAAAACAGCGGGTAGCAATTGCCCGTGCACTCGCAATGAAACCTGAATTGATGCTGTTTGATGAACCCACCTCAGCGCTCGATCCTGAAATGGTCGGTGATGTACTCGATGTGATGAAGTCGCTCGCCCAGAAAGGCATGACCATGGTGATTGTCACCCACGAGATGGGCTTTGCCCGCGATGTCTCAGACAGAGTTATCTTTATGGATGGCGGCTTTATCGTTGAGCAGAATGAACCAGAAGCCCTGTTCAGCAATCCTAAAGAAGCCAGAACTCAGGCGTTTTTAAGTAAAGTATTGAGATAAGCTCAATCAACCCAACTATTTATAGACTCGTTTAGCACTAACGTTGAGCAGCGCTATAACCAAAGAGCCTCACAAAGGCTCGTCGTTTGCATAAACCCCGATATAAAAAAGACAGTTTTCGCTGTCTTTTTAGTTTAATTATCGGTAATTAAACTCATTGTTAACTCAAATTACTGATTAAGATCGAAACTCAGTCGCATATAATTCGTTTCATAATCAAGTACGCTCAATTGACCATCTGCCATGCGGCTTCGTTCAGCCAACAGTTTACGCCACTCACTTAGTGGCTTTTCTGAGCCGTAGCCTCTAACACCAATCTGTAGTCTTGGATAATTTAGCGAATCAAATTTTGCATCTAAATCCGCTGGCAATTTGATATCTGGCATGCTGCCTGATACGCCCCCCCAAATAATCCATTCAGCATCCCCATTATCAATATCTCCAGACAAACTCATGTGAGTCAACGCGATATCAGTACTTACGTTGCTAAAATCATATTGGTATGGCGCCTGGCCAGTTGAGATCTCACTGAATAATGAGTAGACCGCATCAGAAAAGCCGTTAGCCGGATCCCAAAGCATTATCGGAGAAGTCTTGCCCTCTGATGTGACTAGATGTCGTGCAGAGCTATAACTATTGGCGGTAACATTACCAATGTATTCTTGACCCATTCTCGCTGGCCAAACATAGCTACTATTAGTTAATGTTGGGTAAACAAATACCGGATCGTTTTGACTATAATTGGTCCAACCTTCAAATGAGCGGGCATATAAGATCCGTGCATCATAAGGATTAACATAGTCAACCACTACGCCCTGCTGGGTAAAGTCACTCATATTCAATGTATATTGAGTTTTATCGGTCAAATCAATACTGCCACCTAGGCTACTTTGGCCATCGGCAGCAATTAACTGCACATCTATTGGCCCAACACCATCACACCACTCAATTAAGGGGGAACGAGTAAATGGCGTTAACTCATAGCTGCTGCCTCCCAAATACAGCAAACTGTCTGGCGCATCCTCGATAAGCGACTGCACCGGAAACTCGACTTGTTTACAGTTACAACCTTCATCATTGTTGTCATCACGAAAATAGGTAATGCCTAAATCGCCTGCTTCAACATTAACATTAGAAATAACCTTGAGTGTTGGCAGGTCTTTGTAATAGTACTGGTTGTCCGCGGTTAACGTGATATGTTTAGCGTTACTCGGCCAGTCTGCAGTGAGCGCGCCATCGGCATCTGTTACGTACTCAGCAATAATGTCACCCGTATTATTGTGCACAAATACTTTGACGCCAGACTTAGGCTGTTCTATTCCACATTGATTGTCCACAACTGTATTTAATGTAATTTGCGGCACATTACCGCCAGATGAGCCACCATTGCCAGTAGAGCCTGATGAATCATCACCACCTCCGCCACATGCGGTTAAAACCAATGCAGATAATGCTGTTAGCGTCCATTTTCTTGTTGTCATATCTTCTTCCTGAATATGTATAAATAAACCAAATAGTCACTTATTTAGTCTTGTTGCGTCTAAACCCGTTAAATGGCCATCAATGACCCATTAAATTTGCTTATTAGTTACTTGCTATAGTCAATAGCTATTCGTTAACAGGCTCCCTTAAGGGATTGTATAAACCCCAAGCAAAGCAGACGTTTAATTGTTACAAATGTGTGACTAAAAAACATTCAAGCTACGGTAACCTGTTATGCCTTAACTGTCTATTATTTAACCCCCCTCTACTTAAGCCTTGAAAGAATAGCCAATTAACACCAGGTCATAAGCAGCTAATCCAAAGCCTATTGCCTATGATATTGAAATGAATATCGCCACACTCGCTTGCCAATCTAGGCTCAACCATTACTCTCTATCTCCCCAGAAAAACCAAGATATTTCCTGCTGTAGTTAATGCGTTTATAAGCCAGTTATCCCTCTCTGAACTATAATAATAGGTAGCATTATTTAGCCTTTATGAGGTAACACCATGTCTATTTCAGCTCGATTGAATGACTACCTAGATGACAACAAGATCAAATTTGATCTTGTTCCCCATCCCCATAGCTCTAGCTCGCTGAGCAGTGCTATTGCCGCCAATATACCCCCGTCACAGTTAGCCAAAGCCGTCATTTTAGAGGATCATGAAGGCCGAAGAGTCATGGCTGTATTGCCAGCCAATCACAAGGTCAGTTTACGAACATTAGGCGACAAGCTAAACCGAGATCTTCGCTTGATTGAGGAGAAAGAGGTCTATGACATGTTTAGCGATTGTCACAAAGGTGCCATTCCCTCTTTAGGCGATGCTTACAACCTAGAGGCGGTTTACGACGATCTACTGGTCGAAGCTAAGGAGATCTATTTCGAGGCCGGCGATCACAACACCTTAGTGCATTTGAGTAGACAAAACTTTATCGAGCTCATAAAAGACGCTAAGCACTTACGTTTCAGCCACCAAAGTATTCATTAAGCCTGCGCATGCGCCGATAAACTTCGGTGCTGCACTCTGGCTAAAAACCAACACCTTTAAACCACTGCTTTTCCAGCAAAGCTTTTAAACCTACTTAATTTTTAATCGCTAACGCTATTAATCAATTGAAGTCTGAATAATCGCCCCCTTCTCGCCGCTATGATCCCCCACGCCAAAAAGTTAACAAGATGTAGACAAACGTTTAAATGACTGGTTAACTAACCAACATGTCTTTGTCGTATTTGATAAAAATATTTTGGGTACTTATTCGTTCACTAGTTCAGTAAGCATATGTTTTACTATCAAAATTAAGACATCCGAAATAATAAAAGTATCCATCAACAATGATTGATGGAACAACACAATAAAAAGGATCTTTTAATGCGCTTAAATAAGTTAGTGCTCGCTTTGGGGATGGCTTCGACGGTTGTTTTAACCGGTTGCGGCTATGAAGAAACTGACAAAAGTGACTCACTCTTTGTACCAGAACCCACACCTGAAGTGATCCCTCCGCTGCAAGCTTTTGCTCCCGAAGGGCAGCTTAAAGCCCAAATTCGCCGCACCGCTTATGGCGTCCCCCATATCCAAGCCGACAATCTTGAAAGCTTAGGTTTTGGCAGCGGTTATGCTCAGGCTCAAGACAACTTATGTGTGCTCGCTGATGGGTTTATCAAGGCTAACTCTGAACGCTCGATGTACTTTGGCCCTCATGCTTCTATCGATTTCACCACGGGTTTGCCAACGGCTGAAGACAACGGCAACTTAATTTCAGACTTTGCCTACAAGGCACTGAAGATCCGTGAAAAAGCTGAAGCGCAATACCCAAGCTTTAGCTACAACTCACGCGCATTAATGGAAGGTTTCAGTGCTGGTTACAACCAATTTCTAGCCGACGTAGAAGCAGGGACCCAAACTGGCGAGCCATTTTGTTCAGGCCAGCCTTGGGTTAAACCTATTGATGGCGTAGATGTGGCCAACTACCTATTTTCTATCGCCTTGCTACCGGGTGCGGCTAACTTCCTTGACCTGATTTTTTACGCCAACCCCGGTGATGGTCAAGAGTACCTTCCGCGCATCGTCGGCCCAGCGCCAACTCAAGCGCAAACAGCTTTTATTCAGGACGTGAATAGCAAGTTTATTGCTTATCAAAACGCTATTAAGACACCAGAAACTAACCCTAGAGATCTCGGTTCAAATGGTTGGGGCTTAGGTAAAGATAAGACTGAAAACGGCAAAGGCATGGTGCTGGGTAATCCGCACTTCCCCCATACAGGTAACTTGCGTTTTTGGCAATCACACTTAACCATTCCTGGTCATATTGATGTCATGGGAGGCTCTTTAGTCGGTATGCCAGCAGCCATTAACATTGGCTTTAACAAAGATGTGGCGTGGACGCATACCTTCTCAACCGCTGAACACTTTGTATTGTACAATCTTGAGCTCGTTAGCGGCGATCGCATGCAATACCTGTTTGATGGTGAGGCAATGCCCATCACTAAAGAAACAGTACAGATCTTAGTCAATGGCGGCCCTGCGGGCATGTTGGTGGCAGAAAAAGATATCTACACCACACCAAAAGGCCCTATTGCAGAAGCTCCGGCTAACCAAGCGCCATTTGGTTGGGATGATGGCCAAGCCTTTATGCTGCAAGATGCCAACATGGCTAACAAAGATCCAATCGATCATTGGTTAGCCATGAACCGCGCAACCAACAAAGATGAGTTCCAGCAGGCCTTTAAAGATTACGATGGCGTGATTTTTAATAACACCATGTATGCCGATAAAGACGGTAACACTTTCTATATTGATGACTCGACCGTTCCGGGCTTATCTGGGATCGCCATTAGCCTATTAAAATCAAACCCCGATATTATTGCCGCACGACAGCAAGCTGGGTTTACGATTTTACCGGGCAATGCCTCTATGTTTGCCTTTGACAAGCCAATGGCCTACGAGCACGCCCCTAAGCTTGAGCGTAGTGACTTTGTGCAAAACTCCAACAACTCATTTTGGTCAACCAACCTGGAAGCGCCGCTTGAAGGTTACTCTGCAATGTACGGCCCTGAACGTGGGCAACAGTCTCTACGTACCCGTATGGCGCTTAAGCTTATGAACGAGGCTGCAGGTGAAGACGGTAAATTTAATATCGACGAGCTAGAAGCTGCTGCACTGGCTAATAACATCTATCTTGATAGCTTGGTATTTACTGACTTAATTGCTCAGTGTGAAGCTCAAGGTAGCGATCCAGTGGTGGTCAGCCCGACTCAATCTAAAGATATCAGTGCTGCCTGCGCAGCGTTAAAGCAATGGAACGGTAAGCAAGATAACGACAGCATTGCTGGTGCACTTGTACGTGAGTTTGCCCACCAGTTTGATCAAGCAAGTATGTTGACTGTCCCATTTGATGCCAATAATGCCGCCACTACGCCAAATAGCTTAGCCACAGATGGCAGTGCATTAGTGGCGCTAGCCAAAGCAGCGTTAAACGTAGAAGCTGCAGGTTTTGATGTTGATGCCGCAATGGGCACTGTGCAATTTGTTGAAAAGTCATTACCCGATGGCACACCATCAGGCACCAAGCTACCTTGGCCCGGTACCCATAATGCAGAAGGCGGATTTAATGTATTCTCAACCCGTTTATCGGGTGACGATACGTTAGTACCTCAGCATGAGTATGCCGCGGTGATGGACGCCGTTACCGGCAAACCACTCGCATCGGGTCTATCTGAGCAAGGCTATGCAATTCGTTATGGGTCAAGCTGGATGATGGCGGTGAGCTTTACCGATCAAGGCCCAGTGGCTAAAGGCATCTTAACGTACTCGCAATCGAGCAATATTATGAGCCCGCAGTTTAATGACCAAAGTGAACTTTACTCAAACAGTAAGCAATTCCGTCCTTTCTTGTTTAATGAAAGCGATATTGCCGCTGCAGTTGAGTCAACGATTGAGCTAAGCGCGCAGAAGTAATAACACGCAAAGTCAGCACTCTGTAACAAGCTAAATACAGACTTTCGTCGCGATACAGAGGGGATAAACTGAGGTTTATCCCCTTTTACTAGGTAAAGCATCACCGTCTAAAACAATAGCGCTACAGCTCAGTCCTTGTCCTACAAGCGCTAGCCTCTTCTTTCATTCCCATATACAACACAGAGTCATCCTTGTTGTTCGCTATTCAATTGAATGCTTAATTTTCAATAACTTAATTACACTCCAAAACTTGCTGAAACACATATTCAAGTGCATGATTTGCTCAAGTGTAGTGAGAACACTTTGGCAATAAAGAATATGCGACAAGGAGTGCACCATGCATCTTCAGCTCTGGATTAGCCCAGTATTAGTAACTATTGGCTTGCTGTTTTTATCGGTAAATACTCAAGCAACTACCAAAACGACTACAGCTATCGATAAGCCTGCCACCACGATTAACTTAAATAAGTATCTTGGTGGTTCCCAGGGAAAACTCAAAGAAAAATCGGCTCTTATCTTTAAATTTGGTAATGGCAGCGCTAACAATACCTGCAGTATTATCACTACAGATAATTACCTTAGACACGCTAAAAATCGCTTAGAGAATATCAATCTAAGTGAGTCTAATTTTTACTTTGATTGTTTATGGAATGGCACTTATTACTTTTTGTCGAATCGCGTTCGGACCTATGCTGAAGTGATCATCAAACAACCCGATAGCCAATTTCCAATGTCGATGCACATCGAAGCTAAACTGGTCAGCCTGACGGGAGAGCAAGCTAACATCATCAGTGGCGATATCTCATTAAGAAACACCCTCAATTAGTCTCTAACCAATACCTTGATCAGCGATAAAATCACAACTAACTCGCTCAAGACATCTATTAGCCATAATTAATAACTAGCTAATTAACAAACTAATAAATAAGACTTTTATAAAATTGCACGAGCCAAAACCTGTCGATTTACCTGCAAAACATGCATGCATCACACTCAACTTGGCGCCTAAATGTGACTCCAATACCAATAACTCATTAAGCCAATCTACTTTACTTGGCCGCTATGCAATATTAGCGCGCCGTAGATCTAGACCTAAAAAATAAAACGCTTATAACCCAATGTATAAACCTGATTTTTAATAGGGTTTATCACTTTGTTTTATAAAGCGATAGGCGGCCTCATACCTAAAAAACTGAGGAGACTGCGCGCACTTTAACATTACTTTTTGACTAATTTTAAGTGTAGAAAACATGAAAGACATGACGAGTAACATACTGCTTATTTCGGGCCATCCCGATCTCAGTCGCTCCGTTGCTAACACCGAAATTCTTAAACGGCTCGATACAACAAGCCTGTTTACGATCCATAAACTCGATGAGGCCTGCCCCAGCTATCAGATTAACATCCAAGCTGAACAAGCATTACTGAGCCAAGCCGATATTATCGTGTTCCAGTTTCCCCTTTACTGGTCCACCTACCCCGCTTTAATGAAGCTTTGGTTTGATGAAGTATTTACCTACAACTTCGCCTTCGGCCCTGAAGGAGACAAGCTAAAACACAAGAAAGTGATTCTATCTATCACCTGTGGCGCAACCGCGAGCTCCTATCAGCCAGGAGAGTTTAACTTCTTGCCTCTAGAGCAGTATTTACAAGCCGCTGTGCACCCTATCAAAGCTGCACAAATGGAGATTGTCGATACGGTTATCACCTTTGAAATGAATTCAACATCTGATGAGGGTGGCGATCAAAATACCGTTATGCAATTGGCTCAACAACATGTTGAGCGCTTAACCAACGTAATCAACCAACTGAATTAATCATAAATAGGTCCTCTTATAATGTTGCAATCTCTATTAGGCATCACAGCCCTGTTAGTTGTGGGTTATCTTTTTTGTAATGCTAAAAAACAAGTCAACTGGCGTACAGTCGGTGGCGCACTCATTATTCAGCTCGCCATTGCAGGCTTTGTATTAGCCACCAGCTTTGGCGCTAACGTATTATTAGCCGTTTCAAATGGCGTCGCCAACGTGCTTGGCTTTGCAGCTAAAGGCATTAGTTTCGTATTCGGCAACTTAGTCACCTTCCAGGTTGAAAACTTAGGCTTTATCTTTGCTTTCCAGGTATTGCCAGCCATTATCTTCACCGCATCATTAGTCAGCTTGCTGCACTACATGGGCATCATGACCTTTGTTGTTAAGGTACTCGGCGGCGGACTGCAAAAGGCTATTGGCTCTTCCAAGGCTGAATCAATGAACGCTATCGCCAACACAGTATGCGGCCAAACTGAAGCGCCTCTATTTGTTAAACCTTGGCACCCTCACCTAACCAAATCAGAAATTTTTGCCATCATGGTCGGTGGTTTAGCCTCCATTGCAGGCTCTGTATTAGCAGGTCTTGCAGGCATGGGCGTCGAAGTTCGCTACTTAGTTATGGCGTGCTTTATGAGTGCGCCAGCGGGTCTGTTATTTGCAAAGTTGATGATCCCTGAAACAGAGCAGCCAGTGAATGATGTCCCAGCTCTGCCTGATAATGAAAAGCCATCTAATTTTATCGATGCGATTGCTAAAGGCGCCATTGCCGGTATGCAAATTGCCGCGGTAGTGGGCGCAATTTTGATTGCCTGTATCGGCTTAATGGCCATGCTAAACAGCATGATTGGCTGGGCTGGCGGACTATTTGGCTTTAAAGACGTAACACTTGAACTATTGATGGGTTACGCATTTTCACCCATCGCTTGGTTAATTGGTGTACCTTGGGCTGAAGCCAATGTTGCCGGTAACTTTATTGCGCAAAAACTCGTACTAAACGAGTTTGTGGCCTACGCAGGTTTTGCGCCTTATATATCTGGTGAAACTGTGGTTGCCGCAACAGGTGAAGTGATGTCACCGAAATCGGTGGCGATTATTACCGTGGCTCTATGTGGTTTCGCTAACATCGGCTCTGTGTCTATGGTGGTTGCAGCGCTCAGCACTATGATCCCAAATAAGTCTAGCTACATTGCGTCTGTCGGTATGAAAGTGCTACTAGCAGCGACGCTGGCAAACCTATTATCAGCAACCGTTGTGGGTCTGTTTATGTCTTTTTAAAATCACCTTTTCATTCAATCTCAACACTCAAGATTGAATGAAATAACAGATGGCAACCGGAGCGATTGCGGTTGCCATACTCTTCTCTTCAGCAAATCTACCTCTACTTACCTCAATCCCCTGCTGTTTTTTAGATAAAATTCTCTTAATCTTTGTAAGTATTTAAAGCTGCTTGTTTGTTAAATGTTGTTAACTGATAGTTATTTAAGCTATTGATTAGCTAATCAATTATTAGTGATACGCAGGATGTGAACCTTAGGCTAGGATGCGCGTCAAATACGTAAAGACGTATCCTTACATTAGGAATTGAAACATGACTCCGCAAGAACAAGAACTAATCCAAAACGTAGCCAATAAATTAAAGGCTAGCCCAAACAAGCCAAAAGATGCAGAAGCTGAAAGCCTAATCGGCCAAGAGATCGCATCTCAAGAAGATATCGTTTACAAGCTAACTCAAGCGGTCATCGTGCAAGAGATGGCGCTTAAAGATATGAAGTCAAAAAATGACTTCTTAGAATCACAAGTTGAGCACTTCAGAAAAGAATCAGAGCGCGGCACATTAAGCCGTATGATGGGCGGTACTAACCCAGCGCCAGTGCAGCCTCAACCTGTACGTCAGCCAAGTGCTTTTGGTAGCTTTATGCAAACTGCAGCCGGTGTTGCAGCGGGTATGGTTGCCGGTAACCTTATTAGCAATGCACTATTTGGTGGTGAAGATACTGCAACTGCAGAAGCAACGCCAGAAGTTGCTCCTGAAGCTGCTGCAGAAACTGAAGCGCCAACAGAAACTGCAGCTGCTGATACCGCTGCGCCAGAAGAAGCTGGTTCTAGCTTCTTAGATGACAACTCAGGTTTCGCTTCTGAGTATGCGAGTGAAGACACCTTTGCTAACACCGGTTTTGGTGGTGATGAAAGCTTTGGCGGCTTTGATGACGGCGGTTTCGGTGATTTTGGTGGCGATGACGAAGATTTTTAATCTCGCTTAATCACAGCTAGCATCATAGCTAGCATCATAGCTAAAAGCGCAAAAGATAATGGCGGCTGAACTCAAGGTTCAGCCGCCATTTCTATTTGAGTCTCACTCTCTTCTCAATTCTGTTTCTATTCCCTGTAATTAATCTTGGCTTAAATCAGTTGTGTAACCATCTGCAACAGCCTTTTGATATTGATATCCTTTTTGTAATATTGGCAGCTATACTAGCCTCGCCAGTAACAAGCTGGTTAAAACACTAATAAAAAACTCAACAAATTGCTCTCAAGGAGAACCACTCGTGAAGAAAGCCGGGATCCTGTTGCTGTGTATGCTTATGCCAATGGCAAGCGCATTTGCAGAACAAACCAAACCGCTTTCGGTTGATGTGCTGTGGCAACTTAACCGTATAGGCAGTCCAATTATTTCACCGCAGGGCGACAAAATTATCGCGCCTGTTACCCAATATGATGTACCGGAAGATAAAGGCTCTACCCAGCTTTGGTTATTTAACAAAGACGGCGATAGCCAACAAGCATTAACCGCTAAAGGCATGCGCGCAAGCGAAGCCACTTTTTCCCCTGACGGTAAAACACTGGCTTTTATCAGCAAGCGTGACGACGATGAAGCAGGTCAAGTATACCTGCTGCCAATGAACGGCCCAGGCGAAGCACAAAAGCTTACTGATGTGCCAGGCGGCGTATATGGTATGAGGTGGGTTGGCAAACACATCTACTTTATTAGCCGTATTTTCCCAGGCAAAAACTGGGATGAAATGATTGCTCAGCTAAAAGCAGACAAAGACAATAAGGTATCGGCTCACCAATGGAACGCTCTGCCCTATTCAAGCTTTGACCACTGGATTGATGAAGACCGTGAAGCGCACGTGTTTCGTATCCCTGCTGTAGGCGGTGAAATCGAAGCTATTACTCAGCCATTAAAACAGCAGCTACCGCGTTCATCACAAAGCGCCTCAAGCTACGATATCGCGCCAAATGAGCAGTGGATTGCCTTTACTGCTAACGGCTGGGATGCCTCACTTAAAACCCGTGAAGTCGACCCAAAGATTGATATCTTCTTAGCTAAAATCGGCAGCGGTAACGCCCAAAACCTAACACCAGATAATGAAGCGCCAAACAGCAATCCGCAGTTTAGCCCTAACGGCAAAACCTTAGCCTTTACTCAGCAACTTATTCACGGTTTCTATGCTGATACATCACGTCTCGTCTTGATGGATATGAAAAAGCGTCAACCCAAAGTGATTAACGACACTTGGGATCGCTCAGTATCACGCTTTGGCTGGACTCAAGACAGCAAAGGCTTTTACGCCGCAATTGATGATGCAGCCACCAGCCGTATTTATCATATCAATGCTAACAACGGCAAAGTAAAAGCCATTACCAAAGACACTAACTTTGGTAAACCTGTGATGGCAAAAGACGGCACTATCGTTGCGACTAACGACAGCTTTTTATATCCAGCACGTCTAGTCACTATTAATCCACGCAACGGTAAAACCACCCGTTTAGATAGTTTTAATGACGACATTCTTGCTGATGTCGATATGGGCACTTACGAGTCGGTAACCTACAAAGGCTATAACGACCAAGATATACAGATGTGGGTACACTACCCACCGGGGTTCGATCGCAGTAAAAAATACCCGCTAATGATGCTGATTCACGGCGGCCCACACAGCGCGATTACCGATGGTTTCCACTACCGCTGGAACGCGCAAACCTTTGCTTCTTGGGGTTATGTCACTGCATGGCCAAATTTTCATGGTTCAAGTGGTTTTGGCCAAGAGTTTGCCGATAGCATCAACCCTGACTGGAAGAACAAATCACTTGAAGATGTATTTAAAGCAACGGATTGGTTTAAACAGCAAGAGTGGATCGACAGCGAGCGTTTAGTGGCTGGGGGCGCAAGTTACGGCGGTTATTTAACCTCGATAATCTTGGGCCAAGAGCATCCGTTTAATGCCTTGATGATCCACGCAGCGGTGTACAACATGTACTCGCAAATGGCAGCAGATTTCTCGGTCCATAGTACCCGCTTTGGTAACTACTGGGAAAAGCCTGAGATCTACAAAGCGATCTCGCCGCACTACTTTGCCGAGAATTTTAACACCCCAACTTTGGTGATCCACGGTCAGCTTGATTACCGCGTACCTGTAGGACAAGGTTTTGAGCTGTTCCGCACCTTACAAACCCGTGGCGTCGAATCTAAAATGATCTATTTTCCTGATGAGAATCACTGGATCATGAAGCCAAATAACTCTATCTATTGGTACAACCAAGTAGAAGACTGGATGACCCGCTTTGCCGAGCCTGGCGGACGTTAATCTGCGCTTGAAGTAACTAATGGCTGCCAAATGGCAGCCTTTTTATTAACCCAAATCGGTCACAAATACATTGAAGGTAAATGATTTTCATCAGGCTTACATCATCATATCGCCCAGAGTAAGGATATTCTCATGCTGTTAAGGCTTTGGTTAAAAGAATATTTTTAGTGACCAGCTTTTGGCGCTTGCCGTTTATTAAAGCCATCACTAATTTAGTGAGGCGACTTTAATTAAAATAATCTCAATAAAATCAATATCAAACATCAATTACAAGCGCATACTCATTGCCTCCCCTCCAGGCTAAACATGTCAACCTATTGGCACGCAAAGCACGGTAAACCCTATATTTTCAACAACTTATTGCGTTTATTATTTTTAGCATTATGCTACATGCCAGTCAGCACACTAGACTGACTAAAAAGACAAAGGCAAACCAGTAGAAATGCTGGGACGCAAAGCTTCCGGTCTAAGGGAATTTCCTAAGATAGCGGGGACGCCAACCATAAGTTAGCACCAATACTCTTGGCGCTAGTTTAACTGTGCTCATGCTTTGTTTGCCTTATTGAAAACTCAATAAGGAACACTCTCTTGCAAGCTAAACTTTCAATATCCACATTAGTGGTTTCTTCACTGCTCGCGGCTAACAGCTATGCTGCGCTGCCAGGCACACCAAGCTTAGGCTGGGGTGAATCACAATTCTCAATCATCGAAGTCGACCAATCTGCAACGGCTTACAATAAACTAATAAAAGTCAAAGACGCTGCTGATGTGTCGGTTAACTGGAACCTTTGGAACGGTGACTTCGGTGACCTTGCTAAGGTATTTTTAGACGGTAATGAAGTTTGGCAAGGCCCCGCTGCCGCCTCAGGTGAAGCCACATTTAAAGTCAGCAAAGGTGGCCGCTATCAAATGCAGGTTGGCCTATGTAATGCTGATGGCTGCTCAATGAGCACCAGCAAAGAAATTGTGGTTGCAGATACCGATGGTAGCCACCTAAAACCGCTCAATGCCCCCATGCTTGAAAACAACCGTCCATACCAAAATAAGACAGGTAAAGTCGTCGGTACTTATTACGTTGAATGGGGCGTATACGACCGAAAGTTCCCGGTTGAAAAAATGCCCGCGCAAAACTTAACTCACGTATTGTATGGCTTTACGCCAATCTGTGGTGGTGACGGTATCAACGACAGCTTAAAAACTATCGAAGGCAGTTTCCAAGCGTTGCAACGTGCCTGTGAAGGTCGCGAAGATTTTAAAGTCGCAATCCATGATCCATGGGCGGCGATTCAAATGTCACAATCAGGTCTTTCAGGCTGGAACGAGCCTTACAAAGGTAACTTCGGCGCGTTAATGGCACTTAAGCAAGCGCAACCTGAGTTAGTAATCTTGCCATCAATCGGCGGCTGGACCTTGTCAGATCCCTTCTTCTTCTTTGATGACAAAGCCAAACGTGCCACGTTCATTGAGTCAGCTCGTGAATTCCTATTAACGTGGAAGTTCTTTGATGGTCTAGATATCGACTGGGAATTCCCAGGTGGCGGCGGCGCTAACCCTAACCTGGGTAGCAGCAAAGACGGCGAAACCTACGTAACCTTGATGCGTGAACTGCGTGCCATGCTTGACGAGTTAAGTGCTGAAACAGGCCGTACTTACCAGCTAACATCGGCTATCAACGTCGGTTACGACAAACTTAGCGCCGTTAACTACGCCGATGCTCAGCAGTACATGGACTACATCTTTATGATGGGCTATGACTTCAATGGCGCATGGCAGAACACAGATTTAGGCCATCAGACTGCCCTTTACGATGGTCACTGGCAAGAAAATACTAAATACACCGCTGATAAAGGCACGCGTATCTTGCTAGAGCAAGGCGTTGAACCGGGTAAACTGGTACTAGGCGTCGCTAAATATGGCCGCGGCTGGACGGGCGTCAGCGATTACAGCAATGGCAATCCATTTACTGGTACTGCCACAGGTCCTATCAAAGGTACTTGGGAAGATGGCGTTATTGATTACCGCGACATCGTTAATAACCACATGGGCCCAGAGTGGGAATATGGTTACGACACTGCAGCTGAAGCGCCTTACCTATTTAAAGCCTCAAGCGGTGATTTAATCACTTATGATGATGAGCGTTCGGTTAAAGCCAAAGGCCAATATGTATTAGACAATCAACTTGCTGGTATTTTCTCTTGGGAAATTGATGCCGATAACGGTGATTTACTTAATGCTATGCACGAAGGCTTAGGTCACGGTGAAGGCACGACGCCACCTGTAAACAAAGCGCCGATTGCTAACGCCGGTGCTGATATCACAGTGACGGGCCCGGCAGATGCCGAGCTAAACGGTGGCAACTCTCGCGATCCTGAAAATAGCGCATTAACTTATCTGTGGACGCAAGTCTCTGGCCCTGCGCTAACCATCAGCAACAACGATAGCGCCATTGCCAATATCGAGTTAGAACTCGTTGAGCTTGATACTGAATATGAATTTAGCCTGACAGTGACCGATATCGAAGGCTTGTCAGCAACAGATACTGTTACTGTGACCAATAAAGCCCCTGCAGCTAACCAAGCACCAAGCGTAAGCTTAGTGACGAGTGTTGCAGTGGAATCTGCTAAGAAAGTAAGCCTAAATGCAAAAGCGGCTGACGCAGATGGTGACGCGCTAACTTATGCTTGGACCGTACCAGCGGATATCGCCTTTACAGGTCAAGGCAGCCATAGCATTACGATGACTGCGCCAAGGGTAACAGAGGCAACTGAGTTTAGCGTTTCTGTAACTGTGTCTGACGGCAGCTTAGATGCCAGTGCCTCAAGCGTGGTAAAAGTGACCGTTAAAGATGATGGCGGTGATAACGGCTGCGGCGCAACCGATCCTGATGCCGCGAACCACCCTGCGTGGCAATCAGCTAGCGTTTACACAGGTGGTGATACCGTTAGTCACGACAACCTAGTATGGCAAGCTAAATATTGGACTCAAGGTAATACGCCATCGCGTACTGCAGACCAATGGTTATTAGTCAGCAATGTACAGCTTGGCTGGAGCAATGGCGTGGCCTATAACGGCAACGACATCACGATGCACAACGGCCGTCAATGGCAAGCAAAGTGGTGGACAAAAGGCGATGAGCCTGGCGTTGCCAGTGTATGGGTAGATAAAGGCGCTGCAGGCTGTAAATAAGCCCTAGCCAGCCATGGGTGCAAAGCACTCACAAAAATGCCTGTCACACATTCTGACAGGCATTTTTATTTACGCGCTAACTCTACAACAGTATTAAGCCAGTTTAGGGTTGCAGCCCCACTTATTGTCTTCAGTCTTGCTATCAAGCACAAAGAAAATCAACAGGATTATCGCACCAATAAATGGGATCAATAAGATCAGCAACCACCAACCACTCTTGTTGATGTCATGCAGTCGACGAACGGATAGCGCAAGGCCTGGAATAAATACCGCTAGCGCATACAAGCCGCTAAACAGTCCCAATCCGGTTTCTAAATTCATGGTACCAAACAGGGTATCAAGCACTGATAGAACAATACTGAAGATAATATTGAACAAGGCAAACATCCAATATTCTTTACGTCTTGAGCGGCCTGAAAAATCAAAATATTTTTTAAAAGCAAGAAGATACCAATCCATGTATAGTTCCTTTTTATGATGACGATAAATATCGTATTAGCACGCATAGTAAACAATCAAAAGCCACAGTTTCAAGCCCCATAAGATAACTAAGTTAAGATAGCTAAAATAAAAGAACTAAAATAAGGTCACTATTTTAGTTCAGTTTAATCTAGATATGACTCGGGGTAGCTGATAGTTCAATCGGTACCATTCATATACAGAAGACCACGCATTCATCAAGCTATCGCATTACATCGAATGAATTTTCGCCAGCAACAAGCACGTTGTGCCACTGTCATCACACATTTCCAGTTATAAAGTAACTTTATTAGCTAAACCTCTACTATCAAACAATAAATCAGTTAACCTCCCATGTAAATATCGTCGGCATTCCAGCATATTTTGGAATGGATTCAATGTTAATAGGACAGAAGTATGGACGCATTCAGCCACCTGCAAGTTATCGAGTTTAACCGCCACCAAGCCACTAGCATCGAGCAAGCCTTACAAATCTATCAAGCCAAACTAGAAGCTCATCAAGCCTTTGATAAAAGCGGTCGATTAAACTTGGTATTTATGGATAACAGCAGCGGCGCGCGTGAGCATCTGCAGCTTGATAACCTACAAGATAAACAGCTAGCAATGAAGGCGCTGAGCCTGAATCCAGACGGCGGCTATCGAAGCAATTATATCGTTAGCAGCGACCGCGAACTTTATCTGTCTGAAACCCTGCTATTTGCCCTCGCGCTTGAACATGAATCGCTAATACCGCAACTGCGTAATACCGCCCAAGCAATGGTTAACTACGCCCGTTTTGAAAACGACACCAGTAAAATGTGGCTCGATGATACTCGGGTATTTGGCGCAGAACCGCTTTATATGATGGCGGCCAAAGATGCTAACGATGCAGTCTATTTAGCGCAGTTTTTTATCCCATACTGGGATGATGAACATGCAACCGGCTATGAAGATATGTTGTTAAGCTTACTTGAGCAACATGGCTGGTGTGAGGCGATGATTAACGCCTTTATCTGGTGTGACAATCCACAGTTTAGATTCGCTTTCTACGGCAGTGATTGGGAGCAGCCAACCCCTAGATATCAGCCTCTTGGGGATTACTTAAAAGCTAATCCAGCGCAATACCCACGCTTTATTGAGTTAGTAAAGCAGCGTTTTCATGGCTTACCGGTCTTAGTTTATAGCGAAAATGAGCCTCTTTATAAGCAAAATCCCGTGTTGGATATCTACACCACACTACTTGCAGAGTGCTGCGGCCAACATGATGAAGATAGAAATCAGGAGCTAGCCGGGCATTTTATTAATGACAGCCTCGAAAATGAGGCGATGGATCTACAAAACCAACTCAAACTAGAACTTAACAAACCGCTGTGTTGTTATGCCGGTAGCGTTGCTCATAAGCAAGCGCTCCGATGCCAACGCGACAAGCGCGAAAAGGACCGTGATAAGTATCTCGGCGGTCTGCACATGTTCAGCGAATTTATTGCTAGCCTAGAGAATAGCCACGACCTACTCGCATACATCTCTACAGGTGAAAATCCTCAAGTACTTGATGACATTCAATCCTTTAATTTTATTAAGCACTGTAAACAGCATGCATTGTCGCTTTTCGAAACTATCGACGAAACCTGCTGGGAGATGAATAACTTTAATTCTGTGCGAGAGAACTTCCATGAACCTTTGCATTACCTAGCAAAAGATCTAATGCAAGATATAGATGATGACATGGATGAGGAAACGGTGAACGGCTTCATTCGCCGAGTCAGCATTCGCTCAGATGTTCACTCTAACAACAGCGCCAATAACAGCTCTAATAATGGCGCTGATATTGAAGCAATGACAGCAGCTAACACCCAACCACAAAGCCAAGTGCGCAGCGCGCAAACCATGCTGCGTTTTATCGATATTTTCTATCGCTTATTCGACCAGCAGCCCTTCGATGATGAACTGTGCGATATCCTGACCGGAGAGTCTGTATACCAAGCGATTATCAGCGCTGAAGACTATTACGCTCGCTTTATGCCAATCGACGCCACAGCAAAACTTGACACAGAAATAAGCGTAAAAGAGCGAAAATCCCTTGAGAGCCTGCTCGATGAGTATAGCGATATGGACAGTGCCGTCACTGCCGATATGCTTGAGCAAAGTGATGAGCTATTTG
Organism: Shewanella sp. 30m-14; assembly: GCF_052977125.1. Lineage (NCBI taxonomy): Bacteria > Pseudomonadati > Pseudomonadota > Gammaproteobacteria > Alteromonadales > Shewanellaceae > Shewanella > Shewanella sp. 30m-14. The sequence continues at coordinate 143,388 of NZ_JBRILW010000002.1, forward strand.
CTAATCGAGCCTGTTTAAACAGCCAAGATTGGCCTGAAGATGAGCTCGGCATCGACGCTCTTTGCGCATACTTACTTTTGCAAGATAAACAGCACAATATTAATGATGACTACACTCAGGCGTTGCAAACCAAGCTGAGTGGCGTGTTTGAGCGTGCCGTTAACTTGATGCTAGAAAACGCCGATATTCTAGGCGAAGGTCCCTTTACTGAAAAAGGCTTAAACGACAGCGAGCTTGCACAGGTAAAAGGCTATTTTACTGGACCAACGCCAGAGCTACATCAACAACAGATGATCGCACTGTTAAACCAGCACCTTTATGGCCAAGATATCTGCCGCCAAACGGTACTCCATTTCCCTAAAATCAGCCCAATGCAGAAAAGCTATCTGTTTTTAAATGATTATGATGAAGATTATCAACGGGTGGTGCTAGCTTGTTTTTGGCTTAAACAGCTCAATAGCCCAGAAGCGTTAATCGCCAAGCGCATTTGGCAATTATTAGTCGCTATGGCGCCGATTAGAATTATCGGGCTGATGTGTAAAGCCTTTAGCGAACATACTCGCAGATGCATGTTTGACACACCGCAAGATGAAATAAACTTTTTCGATATGCTCAACAGCCATGGCATCGATAAAGCCTTCACTCAGACCTATCAAGTTGAGCAGTATATCGATAGATCATCACGCACGGATGATTACCTTAATTTAGTGGAATTAATGGGAGAGCTCGTTGATGAAGACTCTGATGTTACAGAGCCGGGCATGATAGCTGCAGCAAGACGCCAAGATGCCAAGGCGTTACTGTGCGGCCTAGATTATAGTTATCAACCGATTAAGCTTAGCTTTCATAAGCATGTGGCAATGCGCTTCCCTAGCCGCCCGTTGGCACTCGATAATGAGCTACAGCAATGCCTTGAGGACTTTATCAAACTCAATAATAACTCGTGGGAACAGGTGATTGAGCGTAAGTTTAAAGATGCTACAGTGTATTTTGACTTTTTATCAGACGAAAGCGACCTACCCAAAAAACTGAGATTGCCTGTTACCCTGCACCCCAATGCCGATCTTAACCAAACTCGTCACTGTGACAAGATGAGCTGGATTAATGCCACTATCGCCCAGCATGTCGGTGACGAATTACAAATCTTAGTCGCCGACAAGAATTTCCCCCGTGACGGCAATCTTTATATCGCAGGTCAGTTGCTTATCATTAATGACAGCGTCGATGCACAAAGCGTGATTAACGCCGTTGCCCAACTGCCTAGTAGTGAAGAGCGTGAACAATTACTTAAGCAAAATCTATGGGCGTACCTGCAGGGGCATTTAGCCTATGATGCCTTTGCAACTCAGTTTAGTGAATGTATAGAATACGAAACGGTTACTGGCCTAAAAGAGCGCCAAAGTCATAGTTTAGGCCAATACTTGTGGCTACTTGATGATGAACGCTGCGGCCGTTTGCTGCACTTACTGGCTAATCATAGTTATCGTAGCTACAAGATTATTTTCGAGCAGCTTGTTACCGGCTATATGGACCAGCTTGCCCTACAAGGCAAAATGGATTTAGCCACTCGCTTAGAGTGCGATGAAGATGATTATGAACAGGCTGCGTATCAAGCAATACTTGATTGGTTATTTAGTCATGATGTGAAGCCTGAATACCTGCTGCTGCATATGATCAAAAACTACCATCCATGCATGGCCGATTATATTGCCGCCATGGCACGCCGCGATGAAATCAAATCCTTAATGCCGTTTTTACATATTCAAACCAAGGCAGATCTAGTCGACATATTGGCTGAACAAGCAGATTGCGCCGAGCTAATGAGCCTTTTTACCAAAGAAAAGTCACGACAAATACGCGATCGTGTAGAAGCAGCATTAAAGTAAATAGCACCAAGCTCTCAACTAACGAAGTTGGTACTTTTTTATAGTACCAACTTCGCCTAAATTGTTTTAAACCAACAAAAGTAAGGAAGTACAATATGTTAAAAGCTATTTTAATCAGTATCGTTTGCTTTGCCGCTTTTGCCGGGCTACTTCAAGGTACGCATCATCTCTATATTGCTTACGCTGACAATGAAGTCGCGTTATACGGTGTTGCGGCACTGATTTGTCTTATGTGGGCTTGCCTGATTGGTGGCTTTGTCAGCCTGGCTTATCCCACTCTAAAAAAATGGTGGCTACAACAGCGATAGTGACTTAAAGCGATATTGGCACTAAAGCAAATTCGCGTAGGGATCTTCACAGCGCTGCAAATGACTAACCATATCACCTTGAAGTTCAGGGTGATTATTAGCTGTTTGCTTGTCATTGTTGACCGAAATAAGCTGAACTTTGGCGCAATGATCAATTTCAGCGTTTGTAGCAAGCCAAACTGGCATCATATTCAGTGGGTTAATAAAGTAATATTGACCCGCTTTATGGTCACTTAAGTTCGTCCAACGCGTACACGTTGCCTCAGCCTTTTTACCTGGGTTAAAGAGAAATGGCACGGCACCGTTTTGCATCAGCGCACGGGTCTGCGCCAACACAGCAGCAGGATCTTGTGCGGCATCAGATAAGGTCAAATAAAAAGCGGCTCGCTCAAAACTTTGCGTAGGTGATGTGCCACCTGGAACGGTAAACATTGGCGTCGTGATTGCAGGCTCCGTTTGCCCCCATTGATATTGCCAATATTTTAAAATATTTAATTGGATCGGATAATCAGGCTCATTGGTTACGATTTGATCTGCTTCCCCAGAATAGACACTCAATTGGCCTTCTTTCACTTCGATAATCGCTGATTGCCCATCTTTATCTGATATCGCAAGATGAATATTACTCGGCACTAATGCTGTCGCATTGCCCCCTTCTGGCACATTATCTTGAATTAACTGTAAATGATTATTGCGTGCATATTCGACCACAGACTTAACACTCGAAAAGCAATCTAAAATATACTGTGGCCAACGTAGTACGCTAATGTTGCCATTTTTCAATTGTGGATTAGGCTCACCATAGGTCGCTGGGGTATCGTACAACGCATTTACCACTAGACCCTTTACATTCATGCCATCAACTGTCGCATAACCTTGGATATTGTCCCCCATCACAGAGGCCACACTGGCATACGTAGAGTGCCAGCAAAATATCGCATCAGGGCCGATATCAAGTTCATTGGCTTTCGCTACACTTAGCCCCTTCTTAGCCAACCCTTTTGGGAAATGAAATAAACTCGCCTCTATAGGCCTAAACCAGTTCATATTTCTGCCCGTTACAGGAAAGTTTGGATTGAGGTTATTTAACACTCTTAAGCACATATTAGTTCCTTTAATTGCTATTATTTTTAAATGGTTGCTTGAAATAAACCCAAAGTACAATAACATGTAGGCAACAAGGTAGGAATGGAAGTAACATGGATGCTATAGAGCTAGATAACACTCATCGGCTAAGATGCTCTGTATTAGCAGGTGTGTGTGGCTTATTAGGTGCAATAGGCTGTTTTCTCGGTATCATCAACCTATTTATTAGTGGGAAGTGGCCAGTTTTGGCCTATTTACAGTTCCTTTACAGTCTATTCTCATTCTATTTATTGTGGCGGGTGTACAACAATAAACATAAAGTTTGGCAAACTCACCTCTATGTTTCCAGTCTAACGGCCCTAGTCATCTATGCCGTTTATATCTCTGCAATCAATAGCTTTATTTTTTGTTGGGCATTAGTTCTCCCTACAGTGTATTACCTTATTCTTGGTAAAAAATATGCAAGCATTCCCATCTTTATCATGTTTATTATGGTTACCATTGATCTCATCAATAAGTATGGCCTTGCCTTAAGCCCTGTCTTAGTCAACTTTATCTGCAGTTATCTGATAATTTGGATTGTTTCTCATACCTACGAAAAAAATAGAGCCCACTCGGAAGCTGAACTACAGAAGCTAGCCCTCAAAGATCCACTCACCCAAAGCTTTAATCGACTTGCGCTCACTAGAAAATTTGCGCTGGCTGACACGCAATCAATGAACAAAAACGATAAAAACATGCATATGCTGATCTTAGATATTGACCACTTTAAGCATATTAATGACAACTATGGCCATGAGGCTGGTGACCATATCCTTCAGCGCTGTGCCAATTTGTTAAGCAGTATAGCGGGCGATAACAATATTTTTCGTATTGGTGGAGAAGAATTTTGCGTGCTTGTTGAATCTGCTAGCAACAAAGAAGCGATTGCTTTAGCTGAGTCAATTAGAGCTCAGATAGCGAGTGCTATTTTTGCAGTACAAGATAAGAGTATAGATATAGAGGTGGGGATCACAGTCAGTATCGGTATCAGTCATTATCGCCAAGGAATGGATTTATCTCACCTGCTACGAGAGGCCGATCTATGCCTTTATCAGGCCAAAGGAAATGGTCGAGACCAAGTGGTCTACCCATTACTATCTTTACCCGTTTCAGCCTAAATGCAGGCCTGAGTTCTCATTTTGCGACTCAAGCCTGACTCATATAGGCGAACTAGTGCAGCTTCATTCTCGGTCTCACCACTCGCATCAGCTTTTCGGCACACCATAACGCGATGGTCTTTAAGGTGCCATGAATGGCTTGCTGATGCATACGATATAGCGAAATATAAACCAGACGTGCAATCTTACCTTCAACAAACATGCTGTTTTTAGTTAGGTTGCCCATCAAGCTACCGACTGTGCTATAACGCGACAGATTAACCAGTGAGCCATGATCGACATACACATAATCATGTAGCGGCTCACCTTTCAGCTCATTAAGAATGTTCTTCTCGACACACTCTGCCATCTGATGCGCAGATTGTGCTCTTGGTGGCACAAAGCTGCCATCGGCTTGCTGACAAGCACAGCAATCACCAATCACGTAAATATCATCGCTTACGGTACTGAGTAGATTAGGCTTAACCATAATTTGATTAGCACGGTTAAGCTCAAAAAAGCCGATATCTTTAATAAAGTCTGCCGCCTTAACGCCTGCAGCCCAAAGCATAATGTTAGCTTCAATTAACTGACCTTCAGAGGTCACAAAACCTTCAGCCGTCGCTTCGCTAATACGGGTGTTTTCCATCACATTAACCCCCAATTTACTTAGCTCAGTTCTTGCCGAGGTGGCAATACGTTCAGGCAAGGCTGGTAAAATACGCTCACCCGCCTCAATCAAGTGAATATTAAGTTTTTCAGCCGTCATCTTGCTTAAGCCGTAAACCTTAAGCATATCGGTTACATGGTACAGTTCAGCCGATAATTCAACACCAGTTGCGCCGCCACCGACAATGGCAATATTAAGCTCATTAATCGTTTCAGACTGATGCACTCGCGTAAAGCTGTCTAGCAACGCATTATGAAAACGATTCGCTTGCTGATGTGAGTCTAGGAAGAAGCAATTCTCTTTAACACCTGGAGTATTAAAGTCATTACTGACGCTACCAATTGCGATGACTAATTTGTCATATTGAATTTGACGTTCAGGCAACATCACCTTACCCGCCTCATCAATAATGGGCGCCACAGACAGTGACTGACTTTTCTCATCTAAACCACAAAATGTGCCTAGCTGAAACTGATAACCATGTTTAGCTGCGTGAGCAGAATACACAACGCCATCAAGCGCAGAGTCCAGTGAGCCCGTCGCCACTTCATGCAATAATGGCTTCCAAATATGAGTACGATTCTTATCGACTAAGATAATTTGGGCTAGGTTTTTTCTACCCAGTTTATGCCCCAATTGCGTTGCTAGCTCTAAACCACCAGCGCCACCACCTACAATCACAATTTTTGGGTTTGCCGATCTCATCACTTCATTCCTCTACAGGCCAAATATTGCGCCCTTTACAAGGCGGCAATCGAGCCAGACTCTAAATTAACTATCACTTACTTAATACTGCTATGTTGACGCAAAACATGACCTAAGTCACGTTGATAAAATCCAAAAATTTGACATTTTTCAGCACTTTTAACTAGCCAGCAAAAAAGTTACAACACAACAGGGTGGATAAAATCACCAATGACAGCATCTTTAACACTTAAGTAAATATCACCTATTTATTACCACTAGAGCTTACAAGCTTACATTGAGCAGCAAGCGAACTTGTCGCTCTGCGCTTATTCAAATTATTGCTAGTGATGTCTAACTTCATTCAATATTTGCTAGCGCGAAAGCAAACAAAAGACTAATTTAGCCGCCCTTTTCATTCACTAACCGAAAATATGAATATCAAATCCTTTGTGGCTGGCTTAATGATGGCTGCAAGCATGCTAGCAGTAAGCAATATTGCTATGGCTGATGAGCAAATTACTTTAGGTCGTACGATCTTATTGAGCGGCGGCGATCACGGCGCAAAAATTCCGCTATTGATTTGCCGTAAAACTGACGCGATTCGTGTAAAGGCTGAGCGCGATCTGCATTTAGAAAAAATCAAAGTCACCTTTAATAACGGCCAGACTAAGACAATTCGCTTCTATCGTGATCTAAAGAAAAACCAACACACTGACTGGCGTGGTTTCGCTTACCGTCGCTGCGTAAAAAAGCTGGAAGTCTTCGGTAACTCTGATGGTTCTAAAGCAGGTATTAAAGTTTACGGCCGTAAAAAGTAATACCTCCAGAAGTAGACGTCTGTACTATTGACGACTTATTTAGCGGTTGCTATTTTAGCCGATAAAGTAAAGTGACTGTATTTATGTCAAGCACCACCGTGAGTGGTTACTCGGGATATTTATGGTCATTTTAAAGGATGTGTTTGACTTACATGGAGTAAATTATGAAAAAGATTCTTCTTTGCACATTCGTGCTAAGCCTTTGCGCCTGCAAAAGTAACGACATCAAAAACATTGCAGATTCCGTTTCAGATATCGCTAGCATAGGCTCATCCACTAGCGGCTCTTCTAATCCAGGTTACAGCCACGACAAACCACAATATTCAAATCAATCTGAAGATGTTTATGCCGCACTGACGGGGAAAACGAGCAGAGATTTTGGCGTTATTCGCTCAATTGAATCTGAAAAAAACCCTAAAGGCATGACCATGGTGCGTTTCGTTGCCTTCCATCAAGATAGTGGGGCAGCAATGGAAAGCGATCAATACCTATATGCCGTTGATGACAATGGCTGGATGGCAGATAAAAGCATAGCTGCGTACGATACTCGCACGACGATGCTTAATAGCGGCCAATATTACCTGAAAGCAAAATCAGACCAAGGCAAGTTCTACACCACCGGAATGATCAATGTCACCCCTGGAGTAACTAACGTAGTGACGATTGATCTCGAGTAGCTATAGCCTAAATATGTCTGCGATAAACACCAATCCTAATACAAAAATGACCACTTAATAGTGGTCATTTTTCATTGAGCTATGATCTTGAGCTATGGCTCATTAAACTATGATCATTGAGCCATGATTCATTGAGCCAATGCTTATTGGAAGTTAATTGGCTTGTTGCTGACATTCGAGCAATAGCTGCTGAAAATGCGCGCCTAAATCTTGGCTAGCAAACTCTTCACTTGCCGTTGCCATCTGCTGCAACTGTTGTAACCCTTGCTCAACACCTTGTTCGGCAATGATCTGCTTAGCGTAAGCCGCCGCATCGGCGCCTTTTTGTAGCAGGCTAGACATATTCTCTAAGCTAAAATCTTGCTCTAGTAAGCCTTCTAACTCACTAAGAAGTTCTGTAATCTTTGCCGACTCGACCAGTGCTCCCTCTACATTAACAAGCTCGCCAACAGGGTCCATCTCAAGTTTGCTAGCTACACAAGCCGCCACACTACCGGCCTCTGCACCACTGGCAACGGCCTCGATACCTTGGCTACGGATCTGTTCAATTACTTGCTGTAACTGCTCATTTTTGGCTAGCCATGCTTGCTCTAGCTGCTGTTTTTCATCGCCACCAAAATAACCACAACCACTTAAACTAATTGCCAAAGCTGCCGGCACTATTACCGTCTTAAACTGCATTTAACTACTCCAACAAATCAATGGCTAAACTGCCATCAGGGCTAGTATACCCAGATAATCTAATAGCGACTTTTAAACTTATTTAATCTTCACAAAAACTTCCTGCAGGCAGGATCCATAACAGCAAGAGATAGAACTCACTTTTTGCTCCACCTTTTCAGTTTTTTCCTCTTTTTTATGAACCTAAATCTCATTTAAATTTTATCAAGCTTTGACTTTGTATACATTATATTGTTAAGCTCAAGTTAAATTTAACAAAACAATAACAACCAACTTAACTCGGATGGTTAAGTATCTGAAGTCATACAAGGGAATTGGTACGACTACTTTAGGGGAGCAGTTATGGCAACAAAGCCTAACTTCTACAATCCCTCACCCACTGAGGTTAGATAATTATGATAAGAAACATTAAAGCCCACTTACCCAATATCATCTCTCGCAAGTCCATTCTCACTAGTGCCATTCTAGCCTCAATAAATATCGGCTCAGTACAAGCTGCAGAAATGTGTGGAGATAAAACCTTAGACCGACAAGGTGAAGTTCTGGCGAATCAAAGCCACTGCATCACTGATTATGGTCATTACTTTTATATCAATGTTCCTTACGAAAATAGTCAGATCACTATCACTACCTCTGGTGGTAGCTTTACTGGCAGCGATGCCGATCTTATTTTATACGACGGTGATGATTGGAGCGGTAATCAAGAGCTGATTAGCAGTACTCCAGACACCAATGATGAAAGCCTCTCTTTCACCTCTCGTGCAGGAGAGCGTTACTTTAAAATTAATGGCAATATCCAACAAACCACATTAGAAGTGACTATTACGGGGGGAGATGTACCACCGCCTATGGGTGACTACATTGTGTTTAATACCAATATTGACGTTGCTCTGCCAGCTCCTGCTATCACCTCTAAGAGCCAATATGGTGCTACGATTGCAACCATTCTGGCCGCCAGCTATAGCGACTTTGAAACCATTGCAGGAGCAAGCCAAGATCCCATTACTGACGCTGCTGAAGCGCTACATTACTTAGCAAGCGCTGATGACTTAGCCGATCCAGATCTAAACCAACTTCTATATTTTCTCGCATCATATAAATATTACGCAGAGGCAATGACAGATGCTGAAGCGCAGCAATTGAGCATTGCGCTGCAGGCTGTAGCCAAAATGACTAACTTTATCGGCGATGCTGGCGGCGTTATCCAAGAAGGCTTTGCTGGTGCATTGAAGAATTTCGAGCGTGGTGCAGGAGCGGTATACTTTAAAGATCTACTGCCTCATCTCCTTGCCAGTATTCAATATTACTCAGAGCAATCTAACCCATTTGCAGGTAACAACGCGGGTGATGCGGCAATGGAGCTGCTAAAGGCCATTAATTCTGCGGCCTATTATGGTGACTCTGCAACAAAAGCTGCTTATAACGACAATATGCTCGACGTATTGTCTGTTATGCGCTCTTTTGCTTATCTAGGCGAAACTTCACTTGATATGCGTTGGCCTGCAGAAGACGATAGAAAGTGGATTGTGCCACATACTCTTATCGCGCTAGGAAAAATATCAACCATTGCGACTGATGAAGCAAAAGCACGCTTTGACAGTACAGTGCTAGAAGTTCATGACAAAATTTCGGCGATCATCTCTCTTGAGACGACCGAAACTATGGTGACTAAGAATTACTTAGAATCTGCCGAGCGCCAATGTGAAGCCGGTGATGCCTTGTTTGGTAAGTGTATCGTGCCGCCAAAAGAGGAAGATATTTTAAGCGTGCGTCATGAGTGTACTGACAAGTTAATCATTCGCGCTCAAAGCAGTATCTCACAAGCAACGCTAACTCAATCTTGTGCCGACTTGGCCGAGCAAGAAGCTGAGTTTCACGCCTTCTTTAATACTAATGGCATTCCGGTAGCAGGCGATCAAAATGAAGTACTTGAGGTCGTAGCCTTCGCTTCACCTGAAGATTATGAAAAATATGCCCCAGAGTTCTTTGGTATTAGTACTGATAATGGCGGTATGTACCTTGAAGGTTCACCTGAGGTTGTAGGCAATCAGGCACGCTTTATTGCCATGCAGTGCCCGGATTCATGGGTTGGCAACTCTTGCCAATATGAAGATCAAATCTACAACCTGCGCCATGAGTTTGTGCATTACTTAGATGGCCGCTATATCAAGAAAGGCTCTTACGGCTCGTTTGATTACAACGTGTCTTGGTCTGAAGGTATGGCAGAGTACTTAGCCAATGGTCATGATCACCCTAGAACCAATAACAGCCTTGAAGGCGAAACGGTTCCACCGCTCTACAACCTACTGTTTATGGCTTATGGATACGATGAGCTCTATCCTTGGAGTTATTACGCAATGCGTTATTTGTCTGAACAGCACCCTGACGAAATTGTGAAGGTAACCCAAGCACTGCAAGCCGGTGACAAAGATGCCTATACAGAAGTACTCAAAGGCGTGGCCGAGCGCACTGAATCTGGTTTTGAAGCGTTTGTCTTAGCGAATGCCGATGTTGTTGCCCCACCAGCTGCCACAATACCCGCAAACAATGTAATAGGTGAGTGTGCACTAACTCAGCAATATGCGCGTCACATCGATGCCGACAAAATTGACTTTACCATCACCAATAGTACTGATACCCCAGTGTCACTATTCTGGGTAGACAATAATAAAGGCACAGCCAACTTTGCTAACAATTATAAAACGCTGAATCTTGGTGAAAGCTACAGTTCTGAAAATTGGCGTCAAGGCGATCGCATGATGCTGAGCGACAACGCAATGAACTGTTTAGGTGTGAGCGTAATGACCCATGCCAGCAACGACTTCACGATTGAGCAAGAATTGGTAAAAGATGTAGTACCTGAGCAGATCCCAGCACAGGATCTACTTGGCAGCTGCGATCTGATTAGACCTCACCTCATCAAAGATGAGTCTCACGAGTTCACCATTACCAATACCACGGACTACCCAGTTCGCCTGTTCCGTATTGATAATCTGACTGGCAAACCAAAATATGCAAGCGCCGCCACGGGCTTTGACTTTGGCTATGGCACACTAAACCAAGGCGAAAGTTATACATCGGATATTTGGTATGGTGACCGTCGCTTTGTGGTAACCGATGCGCGTCTTAATTGTTTAAGTGTCGGCGTACTCAATAATCCAACAGCTGACTTTACCCTTGATGAAACCACTATCGCTAACGCGGCAGAGCCAGAAGTCATTCCAGCAGCGAATACCATTGGTAGTTGTGATCTTCAAGCTAAGCACTTAGTGGGCCCATTTGAAGCTGACTTCTCATTTACTAACACCACTAATACACCTGTACGTATTCACCGTGTAGACAATGAAACCGGAGAGCTCAGTGAAAGCTTTGGCTTTACCACTATCGCAAACGGTGAGACTTACGACAGTGAAACGACCTGGAAGTGGTTTGGTAACCGCCGCGCAGCCATTACTGATGAAAACAATCAGTGTTTAGGCGTAGCTGTGATGGACCAAGAGGAAGAGTTCAATGAGTACCTAATTACTGACGAATTGCTCGATGGTAATGTTACCGTACCTGTTGATACGGACGGCGACGGCGTGATTGATAGCCAAGACGCATTCCCAAATGATCCATCTGAAACTACTGATAGCGATGGTGACGGTGTGGGTAACAACGGCGATGCCTTCCCGAATGATGCGACTGAATCTGTCGACTCTGATGGAGACGGTGTGGGTAACAACGGTGATGCCTTCCCGAATGATGCGACTGAATCTGTCGACTCTGATGGAGACGGTGTGGGTAACAACGGCGATGCCTTCCCTAACGATGCGACTGAATCTGTCGACTCTGACGGTGACGGTGTGGGTAACAACGGCGATGCCTTCCCTAACGATGCGACTGAATCTGTCGACTCTGATGGAGACGGTGTGGGTAACAACGGCGATGCCTTCCCGAATGATGCAACAGAAACGCTTGATACTGATGGTGATGGCATAGGTGACAATAGTGATGCTTTCCCAAGCGATCCTAACAATGGCGTGGTAGCACATTGCGGCGCAGCGACCATTGGCTCAGGTAAGTTAACCCTTGAAAAGCAAGAATGCGTAAGCGGCGGTAAATCAAGCTTCTACGTATGGGTTGAGCAGGACAATACAGACCTGTATATCAGCACTCAAGGCGGTGATGGCAATGCCAACATTTACTTCAATGCAGACACTTGGGCATCAGCAACAAGCTCGCAAGCTAAGTCTGAAGCGAGTGGTAATAATGAGCAACTACATGTTGTCGCTAATCGCGGCTGGCGCTACATTGCCATCGATACTGGCTCAAACTACAGCGGTGTCTCAATGACCGTTAGCCTAACCGACAATTCGACAGAAACTCCTGTTGAACCAGTGGAGCCGGAAGTACCTACAGCGTTAGAAAACATGTGTGCCACCAGCACGGCTAAAGATTATGGCAGCATCAGTAATGGTGTCCCTATCTGTGTTGAAAACGGGCGTTCATCTTTCTACATCTACATTCCAAGAGACACGCAAAGCTTAACCGCCGAAACTGGTCACGGAAGTGGAGAGCTGGAACTATACGTCGGTGAAAGCTGGCCTGATGCCGACAACAACACGGGGAAGTCAACCAATGTGGGGACTCAGGAGCAAGTTGTTGTTCAGCAACCTGATTATGGTTGGTACTACATTTCAGTGCAGAGCACACCAAGCAGTGAGGATGTCACACTGAAGGTCACGCTCAAATAGGCTACTTTCAACGGTATTCATAACAGACTCGCTAAAAAGCAAACCCATGTGGTTTGCTTTTTTTTATGTCTGGCGTCTGATGTATGGTGCCAGCCTAATGTTAACCCATTCATTTACAGAAATAGGCTGAACCCTTTTAGCATTTCGAGCGTAATGCTCTGTAGCGATAGTCACTGCTGCTTAATAGGAGATAATTATGGATATGCGTCAGTCACTCAACCAAACATTACACACTTCGTCGACCCAGCCTCGCATCATTGGTGTCGCCGACGCGCCACATTATCTTGTTGGTGCAATGGATGACAAAGATAACTTTATTCGACTGGATGAGGAAACCAGCGTGCAATGTGTCACTTCGCTTGCCCAAGCAAAGCAATTATTACGACGTCATCGCTATCAAGTCGCAGAGCTTGAATACCAGACTGCTTACGATGAAATGTGCGGCCTTTCGTGCACCGGCAACTACAAAGAAACCATAAAACTTTAACCGATAACGCCCTAAGCAATTGCACTTGTCGAGCGACTAATCTTTTAGTTTCATATATTGCTTAGGTGATTGGCCCAACGTCTTTTTGAAAAAAGTAATGAACGCACTAACAGACTCATAACCTAGCTCTTCAGCAATACGCTGCACCGAATCGCCTGTCGCCAGTTTTTGTAAAGCTAAAAGAATATGTAGCTGTCCACGCCAACGACCAAAACTAAGACCTATTTCACTCTTAACTAAACGCGCAAGCGTGCGCTCACTCATCGCATATTGTCCCGCCCATTGCGCTACTGTGCGCCTATCTTCTGGCGATGTAATCAAGGCATTGGCAATGGATTTCAATCTCGGCTCAGTCGGGATAGGAAAGTCATAGTGCTGTGTTGGCATAGTCCGCAGCTGATCGATAAGCACTCCCACCAATTTGTCGGTTGAGCTATTTTGCGGATAATGTTGTTCAACAAGCGTCAAATGAGCAATGAGCTCTCTGATTAAAGGAGTCACAGATAAAGTACAACTGCGATCAGGCATGCCAGCGACATCAGGGTCGACAAACAACATACACACATTAGCGTTTTTCGAGATCTGATTGCAGTGAGGCACCTGGCTTGGGATCCAAACAGCACAATTGGGTGGCACAATCCAAATTGCGTCATCAATTTTACATTTTACAAAGCCACTCAGTGCGAGTACCAATTGACACTTTCGATGCTGGTGAAACGGAGTTTCAGCATCTTCTTCCCCGACTAAGCGCAGTGCCACCACAGGTTGAGGGTAATTGTCGGAGTCAAACTCCGGTAGTGAGGGCGTATCGAACTTCATAGCATGACCGTTTTTAGCAACATAGAGTCACTATAGCTCAATACAGCAAGCATTTAGAAGCGTAAGCTATCGCACTTTCATATTCTCAAAAGGTGCCTATTATGACGTTATCGCATCCTTCTCGTGTTGCCAGCAGCGCATTTTTACTGCTTGGTGTGTTATTAATCTCCATTAGCTTACGCAGCCCTATAACCGGTGTTGGCCCTTTACTTGACGCCATAAGAACAGACTTGCACCTGTCTGCAACACAGGCAGGAATGTTGACCACCTTGCCTTTGTTAGCTTTTGCTTTCTTCTCACCCGTTGCTTCCAAACTTGCACGCAAGCGTGGTCTTGAGCAAGCGCTCATGCTGTCGCTATTGTTTATTCTTATCGGTTTAACAGTCAGGTCTTTGGGTTCATCAAGCACTCTTTTTCTCGGAACCGTCATCATAGGTGCCGGTATCGCCTTTGCTAACGTGCTACTACCAAGCTTAATGAAGCGCGACTTTCCAACTAAAATTGCCACCATGACCTCTATGTATGTGTTGATGATGGGCGCAGGTTCCGCAATGAGCGCAAGCTTGGCCATTCCATTAGCCGATATGGCTGAACAGTTATCGATAAGTTTTATTCCAAGTTGGGCGTTTTCATTGGGTAGTTTAGTGATATTCCCGATTATCGCGATCTTGGTATGGCTGCCACAGATGCGTAACCACACACCACCGAGCAAAGACACGCAGGCGCTCGATAGCCATAGTTACTTATGGCGTCACGTTAGCGCTTGGCAGATCACGCTATTTTTGGCTTTAAATTCTTTCTTGATGTATATCTTTATCAGTTGGCTGCCGACAATTTTAGTCGACTGCGGTTACAGCCATCATGAGGCGGGGGTGATCCATGGCATGTTGCAACTGTTCACAGCGGTACCCGCTTTAGTATTAATTCCGTTTATGAGTAAGCTTAAAGACAAACGCTTGCTCAGCTTTGGCCTAACATTTTTGGCATTTATTGGCATTATGGGGCTGCTACTGAAACCTGAGTTTGCCATGGTTTGGGGTATGTTATTTGGCTTTGGTGCTGGAGGTGGCTTTATTCTAGCATTAGCCTTAATAAGCCTGCGTACCGCTAGTGCACACCAGGCTGCGACGTTATCAGGTATGGCGCAGTTTTTAGGTTATCTGTTGGCAGCCACAGGCCCTATGATAATTGGCGAGCTACACGAACAAACCGCAAGTTGGCAGTTGCCATTAATCATCTGCGCTATTTGTGCTGTGCTCTGGGGGGTGTTCGCATTTTTAGCGGCAAAAGATGAGTTAATCCAGCCTCCTAATCACAATGGCAATGACGCATTAGTCACAGCCCAGCCTTAGATCCGCAAGTAGCAAGGGAGCATAAAACTCCCTTGTTATCGCCGCAATGCTCTATCGCCTAACTCGCCTTCACCCCTAAAGAATTGGGTTTTATTATCCGTACTAAAAAGTGATGAACAATCCAAATCACTACCGAGGTCAAAATCACGGCCACGACGATTGAACTAAACCGGTAACAGATAGAGAAAAATGCATCTTGCTGCTCAGGAATAAAAGCACTTGTTAGCGGCACCGTCAGTGCCGACATCGCCGAAAAACCGATCCCCGCTTTGATACCTCCGATTGCCAGCCAGCGGCAAAATATAGCGGCTGCAATGGCGTACCCCAGCAAAAATAGCAGCATGTTGTTCGCTAAGCTATAGAGAGTTAACTGCAGCACTAAACCTGCTAAACAACCTAAAAATGTGCCGATGATACGGATTTTAGCTACCGCCATAGAGCCAATAAAAGTCATCGGCGCCAGTACAATAAAAATAGAAGCTTGAGCCGATAAGGAATCATTGAGATCTGCCACTTGAAACAGGATAAATGCCGCCATGGCAATAATCCAGCCGAGTGCGGCTTGCCTCACCATGCCTACATGATCTTTGCGTTGATTATCGATATGCGCCCGAGCGCCATTATTGCTGTCTAAGCTGGGTAAAGCCTGTTTAGTGACAGGCTCAGGAAATAGATAGAATGCAAGAGCGACAACGGGCCCAGTTAGCAGGGCAGAAGCAAGTAACCCCATTACAAAATCTTCTAAGTCAAAGCCTTGATAACTGCCAAAGTTAAGCAAAATCGAGCCCATTAATAGCCCAATATAACCAAAAAGGTAGCTGCTTTTATGGGTCATGGCGATACACTTAAACATCATCATAATCGCTACAGCTAGGGTCATTAATAGTGGGTAAGGCTGGAAAAATCCAACAATAAAAGTGACCTGTAAACAGACCCAAGTTACCCCCAAAATAAGCTGCACTATGATGCCTGTGTTCCACCTATCAATTTGAGTTAAGACAAACATGGGTAATAGCGCGGCAAACATGCCGTTTGACCAGCCAAACACTAAGGTAACAGCCAAGCCAAACACACAACCAAACCAGATCCGTTGAGTCTTTATTAATGTTTTTCGTTGCACAACCAGCCCCCCTTGCACGGCTTAAAATCAGTAAACCTTGGCTTAAACTCAGTAAATGTTGACTTAAAATCAGTAGATATAATGAAGTAAGCTCACAATATGAATTTGAGCCTTAGCCAGAAATCCCCACACAATATTGTCTTCTGGATACAATACGACTGTAGCGCGAGAACCAACAAATAGCGGTTGTGGTAAAGGGTTGTGGCTGGTTAAGTTAATTCTGACTCGCTGTGCATCACGTACCCAGCGGTTATTAACTTCCACATGAGTCAGCTGGCCGTTAGGGCTTTGCTGCGCGGCGGCGACACCAAAGTCACGGCTTTGCACATTGAAGCTAAAGACACGCCCCGGAAACGCGTCAAATGCCACCAGTGCGCTTGTTTTAGGGGTAATATTCGCAACCGCTTTTTCTCGATAATCCGCCGCAACCCAAAGCGAATCAGTGGGAATAAATGTCAGTAGCGGCATGTTCGCATTGGCGGTACTGCCCACTTTGAGCTGCAAGTTGGTCACCACACCATCGCTAGGGGCAAACACTTGGGTATGAGAAAGGTCTAATTGCGCCTGCTTTAATGTATTTTGTGCGGCGCGAACGCCACTACTTTGCCCTGGAAGTCCACCTAACTGCACTTTTAACACGAGCAACTCCTGCTTAGCAGCATGCAGATTCGATAGCGAGGCATTATTGTTAGCCAGCGAATTATCCAGCATCGACGCCGAAACTAACTTTTGCTTTGCCAATTTATTTATTCGGTTAAATTCGCTATTGGCATTTTTAAAAGCGGCCTGATTAGTCGCAACATTAGCTTCAGCCACTGCAACCTTGGCATACATAGCCTCTTCTTGTTCGCTCGCCTGCTCTAGCGCTAACTGCGCCTTTTCCACTGCCAATCGGTATTTACGGTCATCAATGCTAAAAAGCGGGTCACCTTTACGCATTTTTTGATTATTCTCAGCCTGAACGTCCACCACAGTACCTGTTACTTCTGCTGCGACTTGAACCACATAGCCTTGCACCCGGCTTTCAGTGGTGAGTGGAGCATAGCGATCAGCAATAACGATATAGCCAATAAAAATAATAAATAGAATAATGAGGCTTTGCATCCAACGACGAAAAGCATGTTCTGCGGTTTGCATGGATAAGTCCAAGGTCGATCTGAGGGGCAAGTATTATAGATATTGCTAATTAGATTAAATAGAATGACAAATAGCGCATTTACAACCTATAGGTAGGACAATGAACATTAGCATGGATGATCTACACCTGTTTGTATTAACTGTTCAACATGGAGGGATCAGCGCTGCAGCAAAACAGCATTCGTTACAGCGTTCGAAAGTAAGCCGGCGCTTACAAGAACTGGAAAAGGCTTTGGGTTGCCAATTACTTATTCGCACCACACGCCAAATAGAGCTCACAGAAAATGGTCGCTTGTTGTACCAGCAAATTAATCAGCCATTAAGTGGCGTGGCGCAGGCGGCAAAGTTACTCAGTAATCAGCAAAAGTCTTTGCAAGGGGTATTAAGAGTCGCCGTTCCCGCCGCGCTTATTACCTCTAATATGTTCAGCCTATTGATCGATAATTATCTTGAGCAGTTTCCAGATGTATTATTAGAAGTGTTGCATTGTCAGGAAAGTGTCGACCTTAAACGAGACAACGTCGATATCCAGATCTTACCCGATGGGGTTAAGGTGATAAATGAGGATTATGTACAGCAAACTCTATTGCGATTCCCGAGTAGCTTAGTCGCGTCTGCTGATTACTTGCAAAATCATGAGCCTATAGTCGATTTTGACGACTTGTTTAAGCACCCTATCATGGTGAGCCGTTATAATTTTGCATCACTCCCCGACAACCTCACTATTAGGCTGTGCTCTGACGATTTACGCTTAATTCAGCACATGGCAAGCAGTAACAAAGGCGTCGCCCTATTGCCAACCATCTTAGTCCAAGATGCGCTTAAATCAGGCGAGTTGCTCGCAGTGTTACCCAAAGAAAAGCTGCCAGAAATCAAACTCACCTTAATCTATGCTTCTAGGCAGTTTTTACCAGAGAAGAGCCGAGCATTGATCGAGCTGCTTAGGGATACCTTTAAGTTCAATTAGCAGCCTAGCGTGAGTGCTAAAGATACCAATTCTAAATCTAATGGATTGCGCCAATGTGAAAGCTCGTACTAACTTAGATAAAAGGATTTACATTCAAAGAGAAAAATATTGCTAACTACACTGAAGCTATAGCCTGTCGCTCAATCTCTACAGCGAGTACTTTTCCTGCGACTTTCTTGCACTTTGTAAGAGAAACAAACATGACTCAGTAACGACCATATCTGCTGCATAGCAGTGGGGAGCCTGCAGTATCATTGATGACAAACTCTTACTGACAGAAATGAAAAAGCCAGCAGCGAATCGCTACTGGCTTTTAATAATATCAATGCTTTTTACAGCACGATATGACTAACTAATTATTTAATAATATTAAAGCTTATAGTTTGCACCTAGGAAGAATGCACGACCTGTTGTGTCGTAATAGCCGTCACCATCATAAACATATGGGTTACGTGGTGGCGCTAGATCAAAGGCATTCAATATACCGAAGCGTAAAGATAGAGCATCATTAAAGGCATATGAACCTGTGAAGTCCCAAACAGTACTCGATGGAATATCGTTATAGTTGTTGTTCTCAGGCTTCCAGTCATTACTCGCAACTGCAGAATGACGATAGTTAGAGCGTGCTTCTAGACTTAGTGCATCGTACTTCCAGCCTAAGCTAAACATCGCTTTCCAACGTGGATCTGTGTATTCACCAACATCGACCTGTAGATCATCAGCAAAACCTGTCGGGTTTGTTTGCCACTGCTCTAGGTAAGTCGCAATAACATGAACTTTAAAGTCACCAAAGCTATCAGTTGGAATGTCATATTGGCTTTCAATATCGACACCTTTAACATCAAATGACGCAGAGTTAACAGGGCTCTGAACGAAATCGACAATATCACCAGTCGCGGCATCACGAGTAAATCGGCTGCAATAAACGTTATCTAGTGACTCAGAGTCGTAACAATAACGAACAGCAGTACTAACATCTATGTATTCAATTGCATCTGAGATCTCAAATGCCCAGTAATCTACTGTGATAGAGAAACCTTCAAGATAATTAGGCGTATAAACCGCACCAATTGTGTAATCGTGTGACGTTTCAGCCTTAAGATCTGGATTACCAGCGTTGCTTCCTGGGTGATTACTCTGGTACCAAGAATCAGACGGATTCCACCCATCTTGCAAACCAGCAGCCTGACAGTTTGCCTTACGGTTATCATTTGGACCTAGCTCAACGTTAATCTTGTCACAAACATCTGTAAAGTTTTCAAATGTTTGCCCTGCAGGGCTAAATAGCTCACCAATATTTGGTGCTCGAACTGATTTAGAACGTGTCGCTCGTAGACGCAGATCTTCAATTGGAGCCCAGTTTAAACCCACTTTCCATGCATCATCTTGACCTGCAGTGCTGTAATCCATCCAACGATAAGCTAAATCAAGCGCTAAGTCATGTGCGAGGAACATATCAGATAATAATGGAATATTAAATTCAGCTGCAAATTCAGTAACATCATACTCACCACGCATTGGGTTGGCACTATTACCAAAAATTGTACCGTCAACTAACGCTTGATCTGGATTAGTTTCAGACTCTTCTTTACGGTAATCAGCACTGAATGCTGCACTAACATAACCTGCAGGCAGATCGAATAGCGCACCACTAACAACGAGACCAGCACTAGTCTGTGTTGTCTTGGCAGTCTGGCCAGCACTTGTGCCAACCCAATCTATAGACTCTTGACTTGCTTGGTTTTCACCAAGTAAGTTCATAGGTACACAACCCGCTGCACGTGCATCTGCATCACGACAAACTATTTCACCATCGACTAAGATAGCATCTTTAGCCTGCTCATAACGCTCATCCCATATCTGACCTTTCCATAGCGTGGTTTCCTTTAACTGACCACGTTGAGCGTGAATAGAGTAATCCCAATCATCACTGATCACACCTTCTACACCGACGAGGAAGCGCGTTGTTTCACGGTCTTGATTATAAGTACGGTTACCAAACTCACCATCGATACGGGAAAGGTTTAGGTATTCCATACCTGTATCGGCCATCAGATCCTGGGTTGCTTGTGGCAAAAAAGCGTTATCAGCCATGACGGGGTTCCACGTATGGAATACCGGGGTGCTTTCACCGTTAGAGGTATAATCAACATAAGTGATTTCAGTGAAGATCTTATGCTCATCATTAATTTCATAGTCAGTATTTAGTGTAAATACCTTACGGTCTAACGGTGTACGCACTAGACCGTAATCAACAGGATCATAGCCCTCACAGCTTGGTCCACAATAGCTATCATTATTACCAGGACCTGGGATTAAGCCTTCACCATAATCAAATACTTTCATCGAACCATCTGGGCCGAAAGTATATTGACCGCCATCACCACCATAGAAAGTACCCGCCTCATTAATCCAAGACAGTGGCTTACGACCAATGTACTCAATACGTGCAGGAGTTCCATCATCTAAATCTGGATTCCAATCAGGGTTATAAATACTGTTTACTGGATTATCTAAAAAGTCTCTGTCAGTTGAGCGTAACTCTTTTTGCTCAGCATAAGTAAAGTTAAATACTGTCGACAGTTTATCGTCTAAATAGGTTCCACCTGCAGTTAACGAGAACTGCCCCTCTTCACCGCCACTTTGTTCTGGTTGCGTATAAGAGACATCAAGCTCAACACCTTGAATATCTGTTCGAGTAATAATGTTAATTACACCAGCAATCGCATCTGAACCATATACCGCAGATGCGCCACCAGTAATCACCTCAATGCGAGAAACCATTGCGGTAGGAATAGTGTTTAAATCGACTGCAGAGTCACCATTTGAGCCCGCAACAAAACGACGACCATTAACCAATACAAGTGTACGATCTGACCCTAGACCGCGTAGGTTAGTTTGGTTTAGACCATTGGCAAAAATAGTGTTGTTAGAAGTCTCTGGAGAGATACCAACTGTTGACGATGGAAGTTTATTCAAGATATCAGCAACGTTTGTGATACCCATATCCATCATATCTGCACCTGTAATCACAGTTACAGGAGTTGGAGACAGTTGACCAATTCGCTTGATTTTTGATCCTGTCACCTCGATTCTTTCAATACTATCGCCTTCTTGCTCTTCAGCATAAGCTCCAGCACTTGTCATTAACGCTGCACTTGTCGTTGCGAGTAATGCAACTTTGACAGCTTTAGATAAACTGCTTATTGACGTCATATTCAACATTCCCTTTGTTAATTGCGAACTCAATTCATTCAATTTTGTTGAGTCTTCTAATTTTTAAGCCAAGGTAGCTACCCTTAACTAAGCAACAAATCTACAGTATTGTTAAGTAACGTCAACACTTTGCCTTATTTTTGTTAACCTTATGTGTGTAAAGTTAAATTTGCCAACAAATGTACCAGCAGTATTGCTGAGCCAAACTCCGATACGTGAAATTAATTAATAGTTATCGAGGTGGTTAAAATTCAAGCTGCATAGTCTAATAGACAACAAAAAGGGCTGCACCTGAGTGCAGCCCTTTAAAATAATAACCAAATGACGTATTACGCGATTAAAGGCTTATGCCAGCAATAAGAAGCCAACAAAAGTCATGCCTGCGGCGAGTAATGCGTAAGGCAACTGAGTCACCGCATGACTCACTAAGTTACAACCTGAGCCTTGCGCCGCGAGCACCGTGGAGTCAGAGTAGAAACACGCCTGACTACCAAATGATGATGCCGATAAAAGTGCACCAATCACCAATGGAATATTGGCGTCGACTGACTGAGCCAGTGGCATCACAATCGGAATTGATACCGCAAAAATACCCCAGCTAGAACCTGTCGCAAAGGCCAAAACCGACATGGTTAAAAACACCACGGCTGGCAATAGTTGCGGCGTCATAAACGGGCTTAAGCTCTCAATGACATATTGTGGCAGCATCAATTTATCGCATACATCTTTAAAGATGAATGCAGCAATTACGGTACCAATTGCTGGTAGCATATTTTTAAAGCCATCAATCATCTGCTCCATCATCTCTGACAGTGGCATCAGCTTTTGTAGACCATAATACGGCAAGGTAACTGCAAGTGTAGCAATCAGACCTTTAAGCACATCGATGTCAAAATAGACGGTAAAGCCGACCAACAAGATGATTGGTACAAAGAAGTTATGTAGCTTGCCGCCATCGTCGGCATGCTTAAATTCATCTTCAATCGCTTTTAATGCGTACTCGTCAGAAGTTTGCACTTCATCTAAGTCCATCTGCTTAATCGCTGGCTCACCTTTAGCCGCTGCAATTTGCGCCTTTTTCATTGGGCCAAATGCAGGCACTATGCCTAAGATAACCAACAATACCATTGCCACAGCAAGCCATGCGTAAAGCATATAAGGTATCGCTTGCATATAAACAGCAATGCCCTGGCCTTCAGCCGCTATGCCGTTATCGACAAGCAAACCACCAAAAAATACTGCCCAGGTAGATAGCGGTACCAATACGCAAACCGGTGCTGCGGTTGAGTCCACAACATAAGCCAGCATCTCACGAGACACTTTAAACTTATCGGTGACCCGCTTCATGGTTGAGCCAACCGTTAGTGCATTGAGGTAGTCATCGATAAAGATAACCGCCCCAAGAATAAAGGTCATAAACAGTGATGATTTTTGCCCTTTGGCAAACTTCAATGCATGACGACCAAACGCCATCGAGCCACCGGTACGCACTAGCAGAGCAATCAGAGCACCAAAGCCACCACACACAAGGATCAGCCAGCCGATGGTTTCATCGGTCATAACAGACAAAGAGGTATCAGCAAAATTAGTCAGTAAATTCTGCGGCTCATACATAGCCAAGCCAACTAATGCACCGATAATCAAAGAAAGAATTGGGCGGCGTAGCACAATCGCTAACACCAATACCACCACAGGTGGGATAAGACTTAAGGCTGTCGGTTCAGACATGCGCTAACGTCCTTATAATAAAGTGCCAAAATGGCAATTAATCACCAAACTCACGCAATTATTTGCGAAGTTTAATTGCTGCTTTACCGTTGAGATACCTGCCGATACCTTGAATTTTACGGGCTATTTTGGGGCCCCTAGTAAAAACATCGCGCAGAAAATAATCCCCATTGGCCTTTGAGTCAATAATAAATATCCCCATTGAGTGAATTTTTATAAGCACCACTGACGTAAAAAACGCAAGCCATTGAATATATTAACTTTAACAATATTGACGCCAATGACAAATTACAGCCAATTTTGACTTAAAAATACCGAAATCTTTGCCTAATCCCAGCGGGTTTTACATTTCATCAATTTGGACTATTCGCCCTCTTCCGATTTAGAAATAAAAATACGATTTAAGTCCTTACCCCACAATTGAATAATTTTTCGGTTTTTAGCTTTATTCCAAAAACATTTACCGAATAAGATAATGCCTGCGCCCTCGAAATCTCGCCTTTCAGTTAACCCAAAGCGCTGCTGTAATGCTTTAGCAATATTATCAATTGGGATCCCAACGTCTTTGCTATCAGCAGGGTTAAGCCAAAGCCCCTCTTTATCCATATGGGAAATAGTGCCCCAGTACATTCTAGGAGAGCCATTTTCTGTTGGCTCGGCATCGGCAAAATTGACGAATAGGTTCTTGGCGCGCCAGCGGTATTTCTGATCGGTATAAACCCACAGTTCTGAACTGGCCAGCTCACTGCCACGCATTAAGCTGTGCAATATCTTCTCTAGGCCTTCACTGACAATACGCTTTTCAACAGTGGAAGAATGAGCAGCGACGTCACTGGGTGACGGACTCACAGCCTGCTGCTGTGGGCTTGCTTGCGTCTGTGTTTGCAGCTCAGATCCCACGCTGGGCTGAAAATCCGCTTCATCAAGCGGTTTCTTCCCCGTAGGTAAGGCAACATCTGCCTTGGTGTTTAACGATGCTCGCTCATCTGTCATAGACTTAAATGATCGCGGATGGCGACTAAAATCAATCATCATCGCATCGCTATCAGCTAATATCTGATTCACCTCAACGACATGCTGCTCTTCGCGCTCTTTAGCCGCAGAAGGTTTGAATTCGCGGCAACCAGTCTGGTGATAGCGCGAACCAAAGCAGGCGGCCTTACCATCTTTAGATGCTTTACGGTAATAGGCTTTACCTGCGCAAGCAGGACATATCAATGCCTGACGATATTGCTCGATATCTAACTCACTGAGCTTTTGAAACTTAAATATAGAGTAAGTGATAGGATTCGACTCATCGAATAAACATATCGCGTCAAGCATGCTAACGTCCTAAATTGCATTATTTTTTAATCATAGAGAATAACGACTACCGCGACAAGCACGTCACTGACGACTAGACTGCCATAAAATCATTTCCACATTTACCGAAATAATGATTGACACTTTTTCAAATCGGATTATTATTTGCCCAACTTATTATTTCGGTTATTCCGGAAATAACAAACAAAGAATCTAGAGGTAAACACCATGAGCCCTGAAATCATTGCAATGGCAAAAGAGTCAGCCGGAATGTTTCTATTCCTTGCAGCTGAGTTAACCGTACTATTTATCGCGATTAGCTATATCGTCGGATTACTACAGGAGTATATTCCTCCAGAAAAGATCCAGTCGATTTTGAGTTCAAAGAAAGGCAAAGGCTATGTTATTGCAGCGCTACTCGGTGCGATAACGCCATTTTGCTCCTGCTCGACGATCCCTTTCTTAAAGGGTCTATTAAGAGCAAAAGCGGGCTTTGGTCCTATGATGGTTTTCTTGTTCTCAAGCCCATTATTGAACCCAATTATTATTGGCCTATTTATCGTGACCTTTGGCTTTAAAGTGGCGTTATTTTATTTCGTCGTTGCCATGGTGGTTTCAGTAACAGCGGGTTATGTGCTTGAGAAACTTGGCTTTGAGCGTTACGTAAAGCCTGAAGCATATGAAGCTGCGGGGGGTTCAAGCTGTGGTACAAGTTGTGACGATACAGCAAAACAAAAAGCTAACACTGAAGCCGCTTGCTGCTCAGCACCTGAAAAAGTGGAGCCAGTTGCCCAAGCAAGTTGCTGTTCAGAGCCCGCTCTCGCAACGGTCAGCAGTGGTTGCTCTACTCAGGTAGAAGCAAGTAGCTGCTGCGAAGCTCCAGCGGTAAAAGAAGATAGTCGTTGGATGCGCGTATGGCGTTCAACTTGGAAAGACTTTAAGCAAGTACTGCCTTACTTAATGATTGGTATTTTAGTTGGTTCGCTTATCTATGGCTTTATTCCTACAGAGCTAATCGCAAAATACGCCGGAGAAGGTACTTGGTATGCTATTCCAATCGCAGCTGTAATTGGTATCCCACTCTACATTCGTGCAGAAGCGGTGATCCCACTAAGCTCAGCCTTAGTCGCGAAAGGAATGGCATTAGGTTCAGTGATGGCATTGATTATTGGCAGTGCAGGGGCAAGCTTAACCGAGGTGATCTTGCTTAAATCTATCTTCAAGAACCAAATGATTGCAGCATTTTTAGCGGTTATCTTGGGTATGGCGATAGCGGCAGGTTACCTATACACGCTGATCTTTTAATGCTTAATGCTCATTAGCTCAGAGCCATAGTGACTGCGCGGTTTAAAAAGTGAACAATAAATGTTCGCCGTCATTAAAAAACAGCGTATAATCGCACCGTAACGACAAGTTTAGCAATAGCTTAAATTTGTCCGCACGGTGCTTTTTTATCGATTCAATTAACCCATTGGAGAATATGATGGCAAAACATCACCAGCAAACGCATACCGAACACGAAAGTGGTCGCGGCGTAATAAAAGATAACGCTTTAAAGGCAATCGTTACTAGCTCGCTATTTAGAACGCGCACTGAAAAACCAAAGAAAGGTAAAGGGTCTTACAACCGCAAACAACAAAAGGGGCAAAAGCTGAAGGGCTTTGCCCCTTTTGACTATCTGGCACTACATTAACGGCAAGCTCCAGTGTTTCCCATACCGCTATGACACTGAGCGTATAGATAAAAAGCTATTGATAAATCTGGCCATTATGCTTAAGCCAACCACCAATATGGCGCCCCCTAGGATCATGATGAGTCCAATGCACTACCCCACCGCGATCATTCCACTCATATTCACCGTAAAACTCAACTGAATCACCAACATTTAAATCCGCTATTCGCGGCGCTAAATCAATATTGTGAGCGACTAAAACCGTTTGCCCGTGTGGCAATGTCACAATAAATCGTTGATGACGGCTACCTTTATCATCATCTGCTAGAACCTTACTGACCACGCCAGAGCTTTGCACTTGAAGGTTACTCAGCCCCTGCTCAAAAGCTCGCTGCAATTCTCCTGCGCTACTCTGTTGCTCACCAGAAAATGGTGCAGCTAAGCCTGATGTTGTCGCACCATGTAAATTCCCAGTGCTTGTAAATACGCGATTATAGGCAAAGCTCGCAATAGCCAGTACCACCAGCATAATGCCAATACGGTATAAAACGCCGTTAATCGACTTTCGGTGCTGCGATTGCGAAGTCCCCTTTTGCAGATGAAGCTTCTGCAGATTTAGATGCTCCAGATTAAGCTTCTGCCGTTCTCTAGTCGGTGCTAGAGTCAGCCCTTCGATCTGCGCTTCTACCGCCCTGCGCTTACCATCTTTTTGCGTCAGTATTTGAAAAGAGATGCTATCTCCCACCAAGGGTCTACGTGGTATCAAGCCTAACGCAGACACATGAATAAATACTTCATTATTGGAGTCATTAACGTCATCAGCCTGCTCAATACGAATAAAACCAAATCCTTTCGTATCATTCCATCGTACCAATTGACCTTTATATATCATCAAGTCTCTCTCTTTTAAGATCCTGTTAAGTCGGCTAAACGTTGTATCAGCGATTTAGGCCATAGTGTTTGATAAGGGGCAATTTGCACTGTTATTGAATGTAAAATGTCCAATGCCACAAAAGTATCTGCCGCCGCATATTGCAGTTGTAGCTCACTCAGCGGCTCTGCAAGTGGCTTGCCCCAATTTGATAATGTCACCTTTTTGCTTTTAGGCAGCTTTAGTGCCAAAACCGTTGCGGCTGCTTGCTGTGTGCCTAGCTGTTTAGGTGCACCAAGTTGATTCATCAGCCAATTTAGATCCAGTATCGCGGTGATACTAATATCAAAATCTCGCTTCATTGCATTGATATCATGTCTCAAGCCGATACCAATTTTAAGCAGATGTTCATTGCTTAATACCGGTGCCAGTGCCGCCTTAAAGGGCTCTATATTCTCAGACTGCATGCGAAACAGATAGCAATGAGTGGCAGTTGCTATTTGAATCAATGAGATAGGATTAGTATTACGTCGCCCCTTTTCAAAGGTGGCCGCCGTTTCGGTATCAAAACCTAGCCAAGATTGCGCTTCAATATCGGCTATCGCCGCTTGCAGCGACTCAAGCGTAACCACACAGACCTGTCGTGATTGGCCATCTTGCTCTGCAGACACATTCTGAATAAGTTCGACATTGAATTCAGTTAGTCTAGATAAGTCACTGTCATCAATTCGAGTAATTAAACGAGTACGCACCTGCAACCAATCAAGCTTTAATCTGTTCTCTTTTGTGGTGATCTCGCGAAAAAATGACGCTTCAGCGGCCTGCATGACGTTAAAATAAGCCGCTGCATCTTTACCTAGCTCTCGGCGAATTGTCGCGGATTTATCTGCCGCTAAACCAAACTTAAATAGACTCATTAGATTACTCTACATTGTAAAATTACGGCTCGTAACCATATCGAGCCTTACAGCGTGCATAAGCAAATAGTTGGCACCATGCAAAGCTGTCAATATCGTTAAACTCGCAACGGTTCCCAATCAAGTATTACTGAGTCACCCACATTAAGCCAAAGTCCTGCGTATTAGCCTCAGTCACCTTGCGTCTAAAGCGCTCCATCCCCTGAGTCATCTCTTGATACTCAGGCTCCTGCACAATGTAATCGGGATTATGTATCGCAAGCCAAGCATCGAATCGGTCTCTAACCCTGCACTCATCAAGTACTGATAGCAGTGACACCAAGGCGGGTAAGCGATGGCTTTCAAATGCAAATGATTCATTATCAGCATCCATCTTTATCGCATCGTGGTGCATTATATCCAGCCAGGTTTGAAACAAACTGCCCGCGCCTTTTACTCGCTCTTCAGTATTATTGAGAATGTAATGATAAAGGTCCACATTACGATGATTTGCATCAGGCCCTATCATCATCGCCTCGTGTTCAGGCCAATCATTAGGCAAAGACTGCGCACCAGAGCCTGCCATCAACTTGGCGATTTTGCTCAGCAAAGAGCCGCGCTCCTGAAACACATCAGCCTGAGGCTTTTGCCCCTGTAAATAAGCGTCCAACGTTTGCGGGTGAGCCTTCAAAAATCGAATATGCTCATTCGGTAATGAAAATATATTTAAACATAGCGCCATTTACTCTCCCTAAAGCCATATCAAACGACTTGCATACTACTTGTCTCATAATTAAATCGTCTCATAATTAAGCCGCGTCATGAGTAAGTCGTGTCATAGTTAAATTAGCTGTAAAAAACTCGCTAAGTTTTGCAATTTTTATCAAGCGGATAGTAAGGCTTAGACAATAAAAATGCGAGCTTACTCGCTCGCATTTTTATTTCGATTAACGTTCGTCTAGCACTATTCTATATGGCCAAAACGTCCCATTTGGTAATCCTCAACCGCTTGGCGGATCTCTGCTTGAGTGTTCATCACAAACGGGCCCATGTGAACAATGGTCTCATTTATCGGCTGGCCTATCAGTAATAGGATCCCAGCGCCATCATCACCAGCTTGTAACTGCGTTATAGTGTGGCTGTCTAATACCAACATGTGTCCCGCCTGGTATGCCTGCTTTGGCTGTTCAGTAATAGCGTCCCCGTTTACAGGTAAACCTTGTTGTAGCGACCCCGCATAGATATAAATCCCCACAAATCGATTTTCATTTAACTCAAGTACACTAAAATCAAGCTCGGTGTTTGCCTCAGGTGCAAATATAAGATCCGCTATCTGAGCACTGCCAGCAAGCCCCTGTAAAGGCGAACTTAACCTATGCTCGCCAACATGCCAACGGCCAGCCAATGCTTTAAAAGACACTCCCTCTATAGTCGCTTGAGGTAACTCAATATCGGCCGTATCTTGATAGCGTGCCGGGCGCATTTTGTCCTTTGCAGGCATATTCAACCAGATCTGAAAACCATGCAGCCCATCATTAGCATCCTTTAATGGCATCTCTGAATGGATCACGCCACTGCCTGTGCTCATCCACTGTACATCACCGCTACGGATAGCTTTAACGTTACCTAATTGGTCCTTGTGCTCAAAACCACCTTTTAAAATATAGGTGAAGGTTTCAATGCCGCGGTGCGGATGCGCGGGGAATCCACCGATAAAATCATTTTTATCATCAGATTTTATTTCATCTATCATCAAAAAAGGATCGAAACCTAACTGATTAAAATCAGCGACTCGGCGGATATTAACCCCATCACCATCCATTGCTTTATGCGCTTGATATTGTGCTAGCAGCTTCATCATTCTTGCCTCATTAATCTCTAATGACTGTAGCATAACAAGCACAAATCAGAATAAATAACGCTAAAAGGTACACCAAACGTTCGAAAAAATAGAAGGTAACTTACAGCCGTCTAGTGGTTTTCATTGGTTAAAAGGGATGATCAACCATCACCCAAGCATTTGTCGCTTCATCGGAGTGTGCAATATCAAACCGAATAACGATCCCAGCAGTTAAGGCTCGCAGCGACACGCCATAATCAAACTTTACATCAGACAACAATTCGCTGGCACTATACTGTGGCGCGACTCGACCCGCTTCAGCAAAACCCACCAGCTGAAACCAATCTAAACGTAAGAACCTTAACCAATTCACATCTTCTATTGGATTAGCCCTCAAGGTGTACCGGTATTCAGCACTGGTATAAATGGCAGCTTTGTCATGAAATCGATTTTGCTCGAAACCCCGCATACGATAAAAGCCACCTAAGGTAGCCCCTTCATTATAAGGCGCAGCATTGGTTATTCTACGGCCACCTTGCTCGTCATATTCAAGCTCCCAGGACGGGGAGTAACCGCTCCAAAAGTTTAACGCTAATATTCGTTGGCTTGCCCAATCAGACTCACCAAAAGAGAAATATTTACTCATATCGAGATTAATGAAGGTCCACTCACTATCAGAATCTAGCCAAGAGACATCTCGTGATATAGAAAGGTACTGACTACTGCCATAACTTGGATTGACCGAGAAATCGGTGTTGTCATATAAGATCCCAAGCTCAACAGCATGAATACTGCCGTCAAGCGGTTCATCTTCAAACTCAAAACTTTGATAACGATTGAACTGGCGCAGCACTATTACCGTCGCACCACTTTCAAGAGGGTTCCACTCTTTACCACCACTAGGCTCTGAAATGAGTAAACCGTTTTCTAACTTATATTCAACTCGCCCCTTATCTTTGGTCGCCCCTATAGGTAAAGCATATTCAAGCTTAATGTCGAACCAATTAGAGGAGCCATCAGCCTCTAAAAATTGCTGATTACTGGAACCATTGCTTCCAGGCAGTGGCGTACCCGACGGGATGAACTCGCGCGCTCCTCCCGTATAGGCTCTTTGATCTGGGTAATAGCCCAAAAAACCATAGGCGCTTAAAAAGAAGCGCTCGGTTTTAGGCAGTTTTACATTCCATACTCCAAGTCCAGCGCCTTGACTCACATCGCCGCCAAACACGGTGCCACCGACAGTCATTTGATCTTGAAAGTAACCACTAAGCATTCCACCCACACCGATGTTCAACCCCATAGAGTCGGTGCTAAATAGGTAGGGTAGAATCAACTTTTCTTTGACATTGTCAGGGGTTTCCACCCTATCGATCGTTGTTTTTACATTGGCAGCAGGGGCCGAATAGCTAAGCTGAGGCAGCAACAAATAGACCCAAGCTAACGCGTAACTCACCCGCTTAAGCCTCAGCTCCACATTCTGTTTAAGCATAATCACTCCTTTGCAAAACCCGCTTAACTCTTACCGCCATAAAGAACCCTGTCGCTATCTGAAAAGATAACATCTATGACTTGTCCCTGAGTCATAAAGCCACTGAAAACCAATATCTTTGCCTAGGTCCACAAAATAAAAATCATAACAAAAACAGCCAAACAATGTCGAAACAATACCAAAACAGCATAGAGGCAAAAGCAAAACAGCATAGAAGCAAAAGCATAACATCTGATATATTCTGATTATTGTTGCTGTGGAACCGAACCTACAGGTATTTTTAATCTAGCAGAACCTGTAAATGATGTTTAAACGTCGGAGGCTTTTTTGAGTAAATCATTCTCTCCAGATCTCAATTGGGATCTGATTAAAAACGAATATTCCAAAGATAATCGAATAAAAATAAACAACATATGGCTTACTGAAGATGCGCAAGATATTAGGCAATGTTTAGCGAATGACACGGAGTTTTCTCATGCTTATACTCAAGCTGGCAAAGCAATAGAATCGAGCAATAGTGCATTAAGAGCTATGCCTAGCAATAGTCAAAAGACACTCTTCCACAATCTATACCAAGATGCCGCTCAAGGTGTGGGATTTTGGTATGGTCGCCATATGATATCCCCATCTAGTCCGACTACTTTAAATGCCGTTAAACGCTATTTAAATTCCGAGGAGCTGCTTGAAAAGATCAGGTTCATATCTGGTAGAGCTGATATCAAGCTCGCAAGTGCTCAAGGAACACAATATACCCCGGGCAACTTTTTAACTCGCCATAGAGATGTGGTTGAACATGAGGGTCGAATACTCGCCTTTGTATTAAGTTTTAGTCCAGAGTGGCACCCTGACTGGGGAGGTTTACTGCAATTTTATCAAGACGATGGCACCCCGAGAGATGCTTGGGCACCACAATTTAACTCCATGACTTTATTTGATGTTAAACATGTCCATGCAGTCACCTATTTGGCTCCTTTTTGCCCATCGAAGCGCTTATCTATAACGGGCTGGTTCCGTTCTCAATAATATAATATTGATTGGTATTGGTGCGGTTGAGTCCGCACTTTTCTTTTGCACTACCGTTGGCTAGCATCATTTACAATCGCCACTTCACAGCTTTTAGCAACAGTCCTAGCACATCAAGTGGTAATGGTTAATATTTGACACCCGTTAACAAGCATCCACTGAGTAACACAACAGCATGACAGAGTCTTCATTCGTTCGAGTTAAGCAAGTCTTCATTAGCGCTATCTGGGCGACACTTGCCAGTATGTCGCTCGGCTTAGCATTTAAGATTTGGTTAGCTCAATGGGTCGAGAAGGATGACTTGGCTCTGTATCACACGGTCGTTGATATCATCTCTATGTCACTTATCTTATTGAGTGGCTTTCGTACCTCTATGGTAGTCAGTTTCTCTCAAACCAAGAACGATAGAGATATCACTAATATTTTCCGTTATTCACTTATTTTTATGGTGCTATTTACCTGGGGGCTAGTGCTGCCTTATATCAAGCATCAACTGAATATCGATGTGGAATATATCCAGTTGGTGGGGATTATTCTGGGTATGGGCTTTAAGGTGTATTTTACCAATCAAATTGGTATGTACCGCCTCTATGACATCGCCAATAAGACTATCTGGATAGAGCCGCTGGTGCAGATATTGCTATTTTTGCTTTGCTACTATCTATTGGCACAATCCCCTATCGCCTCGCTATTTTTCAGCTTAATGCTATCTAACTTAGCTGTAGCCGCTTACATGTTTATTCAACGTAGAAAGCAGATTGCCACCCCGCCCTTAGCGCCGGTACAACTCGATCCTGAGATGCGGAATTTCGTCAAAAAAAGCATGATGTCCTCACTCGAAGTTGGCGCCAGTATCTTGATGGTTTACATCACGGTGCTTCTAACGATTGGCTACTTCACCATCGACGAACTCGGTGATTTTCAGGTGGTTGTCAGGCCGATGATTGCGTATTTAACAATGCTGTTTGTTTTCCCTGTTTATCGCTATATTTTGCCTGAATTGGCTCAATGTCTTCGCAGCGGTCAACATCAGCAAATTCAGCAGATCCGCCGCTGGTTTTTCAAACTCAGTTTATCAATAAGCGTAAGCTTACTGAGTGTATTACTATTGTTTAGTGATGAAATCGTCGGCTTTATCTTCCCCGAGACTTACATTAAGGCAGCGCCCATTTTACTGCACTTCGCGCTATTTTTTGGTTTTATGATGCTCAACGCCTTTCAGGTTGCCTACATCAAAGCCCACGGCTTGTTTTTACAAAGTTTAATGATCCGTCTGCTGGGTGTCTCGACACTGCTCATCATGTTCTATCTGCTTAGACTGTTTACCGACAACGTCGTCGCGGTAATTTTAGCCCTAGGTTGTGGCTATTTAACCATGTTTATCGCCTCAAGCATTATGGAGCGCAAGCTGCTTAAACAGCACGCGCTCAATGAGCCAGAATGAACACATTTGCGAATAGTAAAATGAAAAAGAGCCGCAATATAATCATTGCGGCTTTGAAGGCTTAACTCAATCTAGGGGAGGACTCCCCCTCTGCATAGATTGAAATTAGGCAGGGTGCTCGTACTAATCTAAGTCAGTACCTGAAATTAAAAGAGTGCTTTACTGAACTCTATTATTCTTCAGCAGCAATCAGCTCGATCTCATTGCTTGCCTGTGCGCCATGGATCTGAATCGCGACCTTATAAAGTTCAACCGCCCCAGCTGCAGCTTTAGAATCTAAATCTAAGTCAGTGGCATCAAAGGTGTATTGCCCCTTGGTCGCCGTTTCAGTCAAAACTCCGCCACATTCGTCATCGGTGCTAGTGTCACACTTATAGCCTTGAGTCACATGCCAGCGTTTCCAAGCCTTTGGCTTAGTCGATGGTGACGCAGGATCTGGGTAACCAAAATAATAAATGTCGTAATTTGTGGCCTGAGTAATGGCTCTATTATCTCCATCATTCAAGCTAAACGTGATTGCGCCAGTTGCCCCATCAAAGCTCTTAAGACTCATCTCGATACTCGTGGCTTCACTAATATCAATAACATCTGCAACAGGCGGTGGCACAACCACTGGTGGCTCGGTAACATCATTATTGTCATCATCGCTGCCACACCCCATAAGGAGCACAGAGCTTGCCAATAAGGCGCTCAATAATTTGACCTTCATAA
Source organism: Shewanella sp. 30m-14 (assembly GCF_052977125.1). Classification (NCBI taxonomy): domain Bacteria; kingdom Pseudomonadati; phylum Pseudomonadota; class Gammaproteobacteria; order Alteromonadales; family Shewanellaceae; genus Shewanella; species Shewanella sp. 30m-14. The sequence goes on from NZ_JBRILW010000002.1 coordinate 178,150, forward strand.
TTGACTCCTTAATTAAAATGACCCGTATGACAAGTCGTGCATTCCATATCTGTCTTCACGCTGGCAGCTGAGCCCATCGTCTCTGTTACGCCATGGCATGACTGACAAGCTTGCGCCTCCGCTGAAGGTTTCGCCTCAGGCAGCAACGAGATATCTTCACCACCATGAGCACGGTTAAGTAGCTCTACAATGTGATAAGCCATACTGGCTGAAAGGCGCTTACAACGCTCTCCCTTCTCTTTAAACACCTTGCCTGAAGCCGCTGACCAATTACTGATTGAAGAGTGGCAAAGTGGGCTATTAGCAATAGATGTTTTCCCCACCTCTAGACTCTTTTCTGCTGTAGAGCCAATACCAGTAATAAATGCATCAGATGAAAGAGGTAAATCTTCAGTTTCGTAATAGCGGAATGATGCGCCGATAATCGCGCTATTTTGACCGTTAATATCATCTAGAATATTGATTAACATACCCGCCGCGTTTAAGTTACCGCAGATGGTGCCTTGACCCACAATCCCTGCCCAGCCGTAGCCCGCAAGCGCGGTTGGGATCGAGGCAAACTTATCAGCATCAACACTAGTTGATTGCGCCAACATGGTAATAATCGAGTGGAATACTTGGTGCATACAGCCGCCACCTGTTTCATAGGCTAGCTTTGCCGTCGCCATTGCATCCAGCGGCACATACTTAAGCTGCTCACCGATCTCTAATCGATAGTTACCGTCTGCATCTGTGGCGGCAAAAGCTGAAGTCCCCACTAATGCTGCACCAGCAGCGGCAGTGCTTAATCCGATAATTTTGGTTAACGCCTGACGTCTATCAATACTCATAATAATCACCCTATATCCATCATTATTTTATTTTGTCTATAAGCCTCTGGGCCTATGTCGATTAGTCAACGAGTTCAAATTTTGGATAACGACTCGATGGAGTAACTGTAAGAAATGAGGAAAATAAAAATGTGATTTATGACTGATGAAGCTAGCAGCAACACAACTCAACAATTAGACGCCGCATCAACGAATCAACGCACCGAGGCATATCGCAAATACTGCGAATTTGCGATAGCAATCACTTAATTTGTGGTGATTTGCGGCATTTTATACACATGATTAGGTTAATGAATTGTATGAATCAATGTGACCAAGCTCCCAATTAGCCATACTGACCTATACACAGGACTCAATTTTGCCACCTTTAAACAACATAAGTACCAGGATCACAGACTTCATTAGTTTTACTTCATAGACTTGTATACATTGATAGTTCTAGTGAGGCGGCGAAGATGCAATTGGGACATTGCAGATTTGATATTGAAAAAGAAGAGTTAACGAACTTAGACAATGGCAATACTTGGCACCTACCAAGAGCCGAACTGCAAGTTTTAACCCTATTGATAGACTATCAAGGCAAAGTGGTGGCTAAACCACTATTAAAAGCCGGTGATGGCAAGCAGCCTCCTCTTAGTGACTCCTCGGTGACCCGAGCGGTATTCACACTTCGCTCATTCTTGGGCCCGCAATATGAGTCACTCATAGAAACGGTCAAAGGCCAGGGGTATCTGTTACGCCACCATCGAAGCAGAAAGGCAACTCAACCTGGATCACCGCGCAAAAGGCTCCCTTTTAAACTCACAGCAATATTGACTTTTTGTTTAGTCCTCGCCTTAAGTTGTGGCTGGATTTTTTACGCTGCGCCCGGTTTATCTAAAAGTAAACCCACACCACTGCAAGCCAGCAAAGTCAGTACCATCGCAGGACAAGCTGTCTACGTCATTTTGTATTCCCATTCAAAAACCAACAATGGTTTATTGCTCGAGTTGGGCCAAATCATGAAAAGCAGTCTGCGCCAATGCCCGCTCACAAGTTGGAAGAACGTGTACTTGTCGCTATCCCACGACAAGCAAGTCCTTAATATCACCTTACGGGGTGATCAATTTGGCCAATCCATCATTCGCAATTTAAAGATTAGTGATCTGCGCCAACCCCAGCAGTTTATCAATCAGCAATGGCTGCAAGACGTTGAGATTTGTGACTAGCCGCTTAATCAATAATATCAAGAATAAGAACGAGGAATTGAGTATGACGCGAACATGGCGCTGGGCGATAAATATCATCATTTTGCTAGCTTTACTGAGCTGCGTCGCGGTGATCTATCAACTCACAGCAAAGCAACCTAGCTTTATGCTTAGCTGTAGCTCAGAGCTATTCAATCGACAGAAAATGAATCAAGACAGCCAGCATTACCTATTAGTCGACCTGTTTTCTAAAGACGGACAAGCACAAATCAACTATCGCTATTTCGACCTAGACGGCAATTCAGCGGGCTCAGTGTCCATGCAAGGGCACGTCAATCAGGTTGATATTGATAACATGTTTTATGATATTTCAGTCAAAACCAAACAAGAGTTTACACACTCGAACCAGGAACAGGCTCCAGAGCATTTTAAATACCTGTCTTATGTCAGCAGCCTAAACCTGAATAAGAAGGGCATGCATAATCTAAGCGTTCAAGTCTTAGAGCGCGATGAAAATAAAGACTTTGCAGTGGTGCTGTTTCAACCCAGCAATACGGTATGCGGCTGCCGACTTGTCAATTAAGCACATGCGTTAGAATGCCAAAAAACACTCTTTAAAAACCATAAAACAGACTCAATGTAAATTATTTGTATATTTTTTGATCTAACGAAATTTCAGCAGCGTAATGGTTGTCGAAACTAAACATCAAGGAATATAGCAATGAAATTTTCAACTCCATTCGCACGTTATGCCTCTGTCATTACCATTTCAGTATTAGGTCTAACTGCATGTAGCGATGATGATAATGATATAGTCCCCCCTCCATTTGTACTCTATGAATCTGAAATTCGTGTCATACACGCAGGTAGTGATGCACCGCTAGTCAATGTTACCGCCAACGGCGCTAACTTTGTTGACGATGTGGACTATGCCATGTCGAGCGGTTTAACAACGGTGCCAAGTGGCAGCTACGCCGTAGCGGTCGATGCACTTTTACCCGACGGTACGACAACAACAGTATTAACTGCGGATTTAGATACTGAAGCTGATACAGAATATACCGCCGTTGCCTTAGGCAAAGTCGCTGACAACTCACTCATGCTTAAACTGATTGCCAACCCAGAGCAAGATATCGCCGATAACTACGCACGAGTGCAGGTGTTGCATGCCGCGCCTGCAGTTGGGCTGGTAGATGTCTACGTTACCGAACCGAATGCCGATATCAGTACAATGCAGCCAACCCTATCAGCAAACTATATGGATGCGAGTCCACAACTTGAGGTACCTGCCGCTAAATATCAAATTCGTATTACGGCTGCGGGTTCAAAAGATGCAGTATATGATTCAGGGCCGGTAACATTAGCCGATGAAGAAGATTACTTTATCTCGGCTATCCCTAATACTTGGACCGGTATGTCTCCTGTCGCTCTGCTTGTGGCGCTGCCTGAAGGGCAAGTATTACTCAATGACATAAACAGTGGCAGTGATATACGCGTCATACACGCCGTAGCCGATGCGCCAGCGGTTGATGTATTTTTAGATGGCAGCACAACTGCAGCAATCACAGATCTGATGTTTAAAGGCGTTGTCGGTTACGTTAACATCCCAGCAGGTGACCATACCGTTACAGTTGCAGCCAATGCCGACAACAATGTTGTTGTCATCGACAACGCATCATTTGAGTTAGACCTTGGTGACAGCTACTCAATTTTTGCCGTAGGCTCTTTAGCTGATAACGACATTGCCCCTTGGATCATCATGGAAAATACCCGAGTGGTAGCAACAGAGGCTAAGTTAACGGTATCTCATGCAGCATACTCTGCGCCTAATGTTGATATTTATTTAACTGCAACCGATGATATTGCTAATGCGACCCCAGTACTGACAGATGTGCCATTTGAAGCCTCTTCAGGTAGCTTAAGTGTTCCTGCTGGTGACTATGTGGTTAGCGTAACAGTTACAGGTACTAAAACCGTGGCCATAGGTCCATTACCCATTAGCTTAGAAAATGGTGGTATTTATGGTGTTGCTGCAATCGATACCGATACCAGTGGTGTATTTAGTGTCATTTTACTAGATGACTTCGTCACTAATAAATAGTTACGGCTAACGCATTACAGATATCTAATACAGATAAATAGTGCTCTATTAATTACAGTATTTACAACCAACAAAAACGCCATGCAATGCATGGCGCTTTTATTACTAATACGTCAGTTAACCTCAGAGAGCAATCGTTAACCCCAAGGCATATCTACATAAATTCGTACTAACGTGTCTCTGTCCCATGGCAAGATAGCCAGGTAATCTGGTGAGGTTTTATCGCGATTATCAAATGGGTCAAGATTATATTCTGTATGCTCAACGCTAAGCTTTATTTCGCTATTCTCAATCCAGCCATCAGAATGATAGCTCAGCACACCGGTATACTTATTTTCTAGCCAATCACTGCCATCATTCCAGGTTTGTGCAGCAGCATAAATGTCAAACGAATCACCAAGGGGTAACAGAGTATCGAGGGCTATTGAATAGGCGCCGGTTTTATTTTGAAAGTCGTCACGATCATAGCCACGCTCTCTTGGCACATCATCGTCAATTTCCAGCATGTAATAACCCGCAGCGACTTCAAATCCCGCATACACACGGCCATTATCAAACCTTGCTACGATACCGGGAAAGAGTTTAGCTTGCTTCTCTACCGAGCTAACCGTATTACGTTTGCCATCTAAGGTTACTTGCCACTGTAAGTTCATCACCTCAGAAAAGCGGTATAAATTACCGTCAACGGAAAAGGCACTTTGGAACCAAATAGGAATATGATCAGGGTCTAACTTATCTTTATCATCATCAATAAAGATATCTAACTCACCTTGCCATAGCAGCTCTGATTCGGTTTGATGCGCGACATAAAAGCCTGCATGTGCGCCGAGTGTATGAGAATCGGCCTGATCGACAATGGTATTTTGGCCACCAAATGCAATGCGCCAGTCTGTCGCCTGTGCATTGGTTGTTAGCCCGACTGCCACAAGAGCTAATGCTGCAATAAATAAGTGCGGTTGATTGTTCAAGTCCCTTTCCCCCAAGGCATACTCAGACTTTATGTAGAAGCTATTGATTAATCGGAAGATATTGATTAATCAATTCCATTAACTAACAAAGCAGTGCTCTAAACTTAGTCAAAAACTAACATAAATAGATAAGATAATCTGTTTAATATTAGTCATGATATTATCTAAAAGTTTATTAATTACCGTTAAAGAAATCGGCTTCTCGCTGCAGTCTAAACCCAGCATTTCGATATACATGGCTTAAAAAGCGCAATAAGTTCCCTTGGGAGGTTAACTTTTTATAAAATTTCACTGAGATTGTGAGGCTTAGCAAAATTTAAAATGAAAACTCCCGTTTACGCTTAAAATCATTGCGTGGGTCACACTCTAGAGCATGTATTAATATGCAAATTCAGTCATAATTAAGCATCTGGTTTTATTCTTAACAACAATGTAATTTGCTGTAACGGATGAATAATATTTGTATTATTCGTTATCGCTTGACTACTTATACAAACGTCACCTAGAGGACACTAGTTTGATTAAACATATTGCTTTAGCGTTAACACTTGCCGTTGCTCCACTGAGCAGCTTTGCCGCACAATTTGTTGAAGGTAAGCACTTCAGCGTTATCTCAGATAAAGCACCAAGCAGCGAACCAAAACTAACTGAGTTTTATTCGTTCTACTGCGGCAACTGTTTCAACATGGAAAAGATGTACTTAGCTGATATCAAAGCCAACTTGAACAAGCAAGTTACCTTTGACAGCAAGCACGTTGATTTTGCCAACACCGAAATTAACACTGAAGTTATGCGCTCTCTTGCGGTTATCCAAACATTAGATAACCAAAAGCCATTAACTGATGCTATGTTCAAAGTTATCCAAGGCGATAATGGTGAGAAGCATGATCACAGCGCACCAGGCCACAAGCATGACGAACCGCTACAAAGCCGTGACGACATCAAAGCCGTATTTGCTAAATTTGGCGTAACTGCAGAGCAATACGATGCTGCAGCAGACAGCAAAGAAACCAACGAGAAGTTGGCGCTATGGCGTTCACAGCAACGTGAATTTAAAGTACAAAGCGTACCTGCGTTCATCGTCAACGACAAATATGCAGTTAACATGGGCTCTATCCGTACACTAGCCGAGCTAATCGACCTAATGAACTACCTAGCACTTGAGCACAAGTAATCTCAAACTCGTGTTGAGAAATAGAAAAAGGCGCTAATTAGCGCCTTTTTTGTTTTTAAATATCATTTGTTGTTAAGCACATCTTCTAACACCTGTTGCCAACGCTCTAGCATCGACTCCCAAGTTTGAACGCTAGATAACCGCTCAGAAGCTGTGATTTTAAGCGGCTCTGTTATTGCTTCATTAATCGCGCTTTCAATGCCCTCGACGGTTAACTCATTAATCAGCTGATAACCCCCTTGTCGCTCTAACCCTGCTAACTGCTCACCTAATCCGTCAATATTTGCCGCGATAACGCCTTTACCCGCAGCAATGGCTTCCAAGCACGTTAGACCAAACGGCTCCCAACGTGAGGGGATAATGACAAGATCGCCACGGCTAAGAAACTGAGGCACATCATGCACCTCACCAACCAAATGAACATGTTCTAAAGGCGCTGCTAGTGCTGCAAGTTCGGGCCCTTGATCTCCCTCTCCGGCCAATATCAGTTCGACTCTGTTAGGCGACACTTTCGCCATTGCTTTAATCAACAAATCAAAGCCTTTTTGCTGACTCAAACGCCCGTAGGCCAATAACCTAATTGGCGCACTAGCGCTCTTTTCTGGCAATGCAATAAACGAGCTCAGCTCTTTCCCCTGCCCGACTCGCACCAGCTTATCGGTAGGTAATACGCCTAGCGCTTGTAACCAGTCTGCCTGGGCGTTAGACACAGACAGCACTTTATCCATAAGCCCATATCCTAGCCTAAGCATCAAGCGAAAACGCCAAGGGGACGTAACACAGTGACGGGCAAATTCTCGACTATAATGGTGCTCTTGATAAAGGATTGGCGTGCCAATATTGGCAAGTTTAAGTGCTAAAAATGCAGGGAGTTTGCGCCAATTAACGGCGCCATGAACGACGATAACATCGGCTTGATAACGTTTAAATTGCGGCTTATTGAATTGACTAACCACGCGTTGAAAAGAAAAAGACTGCTGTAACCTTGAGGCGGCAAGACTCGTTAGCGCGAGGTTCACGCCACCAAGCTTAATATCATCGACGAGATGGATTACGGTTGGCCGCAAAGCGAGTCCTTATAGAATGCTGGATAAGTTCCTTTTACTTCATACTCGTTAAGTTAAAGAAAAACCAACTAATTTGAAAGCATTGTTTTGCTCAGCCCACTCAAGCTGATTTGGCAAGTCAACATAATCGGTTGGTAGTTAAGATATGACATAATCGCTTGGTGGTCACACAAGATTAAAGAAGCTTCTAACTCATTTTGGGACATAAGCTATTCACCACGGCGAATATGCCGAAGCCATGTGCTAATAAGCGAGAGCTAGGGATAGCGAACTGGCCGTTAAACACGGATGTTATTGGGACACGGAGCGCTACGCTACACGAAGAAAAGCAACAGCTAGAACAAAAGCAACAGTAAAAGGCTCGTCATCAAACATTTTAATTTTTTGCTCTACGATCTTCTCCGTGACCTCCGTGAAAGCGAAGCGCTTCGTGGTTAAATTTCCGCTTTGAAATAGAGTTATGCCGACGCAATATTGTATACGTTAACTAAACCACTTTAAGGCAAAAGCAATTCACCACGGAAGACACTTATGGAAACGGAGGACATTGAGGACACGAAAAAAGCAATAATCTTACTCAAGAGAGCAAATTTTATCGCATTTGTGTAAGTTTTATTAGCTTCTGAAAAAATCTAGCAGGTGCAAACAAGCAAATACGGCATGTAATACGATAAAACCGATAAAACCTTGTGCAAAATGAATATGATAACCACGCCAGAACAGCGCATCACTGCTGCCTTGAGTGGCAAACCACAGTAGACCCGTGACTCCAACCGCTAAAAACAGCAGCATGCCTATGCCTTCAGTAACACTGAATAATCCACGCCCGCCGGCAATCGGGATCTTGCCTTTAAACAAGCCTAGAATATCAGACTTAAGCTGCGAAAAATCACCGAGCAACCAGGGGAAATACTGACGCCACTTTCCTTTAAGACAGGTAGTAATCAAAAAGGTAATCGACAAGAAGGCGGCGATAAGCCCAAGATACACATGGCTTTGATCCCAAAACGATGCATTGGGGCGTAATCTGCGGCCCATCACAATAGAGCCGCTTGTAAAAATTAGATATGCACTGGTGATAATGATGAGCACATGCTGCAAATCAATATACTTTCTCGCTAAGCGTTTAAACGTCGATTGCGCCATATCTCATCCTGTGCTTGCTAAACCGTAACCGCCAAATTATTAATACTGTCAGCATAGGTATCAACCTTATTCCAATCAGTATATTCAATATTAGTATCAGCTGCAGTAGGGCCTTTAGTCATCCACATAATAAAGCGAATAATGTTCCTATCCATTACGCCGTAACTTGGGTAGTTAAGGTTGCCAGCAAACACTTGCGCCACATCAGGCATCCAAGGTGACTTTTCAAAGAATGCTTGCATATATGGGTTAGTCTCAGCGGTATTCTTTAGAGGTTTACGCGCCACTAAGTTAACCGAAAAGAAGCTACTCGGCTTTTGCTCTAATGCTGCTTGGTGGGCTTCAATAAAATCATAAACTGCCGCATTGTGCTTACCATGACGAATACTGGCACCGATAATAATCTTATCAAATTCACCTAAATCCACTTTATCGGCAATGCTAACAGCGGTGACACAATTGCCGACTGCCTTGAGCTTATCTTCTAAATAGGCACAAATTTTACGAGTCTGGCCATGCACACTAGAGTAAACGATAAGAATTTTGCTCACTAAGCACCCCTGAAGTGTTAATTTTAAAGTGAATGAATTTAATAAATAAATCATAGGTGATTTGACTAAAAGATTACATGAAACAGATCACGAGGCGTAGTGCAATAAATCGAATTAGCTTTACCTAGTTCACAAAATTAACAGCGGGCCTCCCCTAAAGAGGTAGCCCCGCTGTTTTTACGTTGACTGAGTGAATTTCAGTTATGCAGACTTTGCTTATAGTGACATTAAGAAATCAATAACTTGCGAGCGTTCTTCGCGGCTTAATGTCATAAAACCTTGCTGACTTTGCTCTGCTTCACCGCCATGCCACAAAATCGCTTCCTCTAATGTGGCTGCGCGGCCATCATGTAAAAATCCTGCTTGCGGATTAACGGTTTGCGTTAGGCCTATTCCCCATAACGGACGCGTACGCCACTCATTGCCATCGGCTAAGAAATCGGGACGACCATCAGCAAGTTCATCACCCATATCGTGCAGTAACATGTCGCTAAATGGATAGATAGTTTGACTCTTATGGCCAGCAATCATCTCTGAGCCACCAATGTCACCTGAAGCTTGAGTCACAAAGCGTGGGGTATGACAACCACTGCAGTTTAACTGCTCAAACAATCTTGCTCCTTCACGAACATCAACATTATCCACATTACGCCTTGCCGGTACCGCTAGCGTTTCAGCATAAAACACCACGGCATCACTGAACTCAGCGCTCGCTTCAGGCTCTCCATCGACACCAACTCCGGTATCGACAAAGCCAGTACGAGTTAAATAAGCATCATGCAGCGCAGTGCCAGCAATACTTTCATCTGGGAACAGCGGATTAGTAATGCCAATATCACCGCGCAACGCGCCTAATGACTGCACCCTAACGCTGGGCGTATTAGCCTTCCAGCCAAAGCGGCCCAGCGACACCGGATTACTGTCTCCCGCTTGTGCTTTAACTGCATCAAAAACATAGTTAGCACGACCAGAAATGCCATCATTATTGCTATCAGCAGCATCAACGTTGGCGATAATATCAGCCTCAGCGATGGCCTCTAACAAACCTAAACCAAATACCGGCATACCATTTCGCCAGCCCATCAGTACATCATCTTGCAGCAAGTTAGAGGTGACGTTACTACTAGCCCTAGTTTCCCCCGGCGCATCATAGGGGTTTTCCACATCGAACCGTGGTTTTTTCAGCGTGACACTCGTGCCATCACTGTAAGTAACCCGCTTAGTTTCATAGGAGAGGTAAACATCAGCCTGACCAATAAATTGATTTTGCTGCCAGTCATCTCGAGCTTGCAGTACGCCGCGATGAAATAGTTGCCCACCAAAGTCGGGCACAGGTATTGGCGCGCAGTAATTATTTGCCGCCGTACCTAAGGTGCAAGGCTCGCTGGGCACCTTACTGATCCTTAAGAATATTCCCGCTTGTGAGCCGAGTTTAACCCGAGATTTGCCTGCAGGAACGATAGGGCTTGAGTTACGGCCATCACGCTGATGGCAAGAGTTACAATCTGCGTTATTAAATACTGGCCCCAAACCATCTAGCTCAGGATGGGCACTATTGGGCGCGGTAGTAAAAGTAGTTTCAAAGCCTACATCTCCCTCAAGGTGCAACTCCAGCTCATTAGCCGTCAGGTTTGGCGCAGGAGTTGAAAAACCATGGCCCGACTCAGAGGCATCAAAGGTAGTGGTATCACCACCAAGGGCTTTGATATCGGTATAAGCTGGATAGATTTTTCCTTCAGGTGTGGGCGCTGCATCATCGCCAGAGCCGCCACATGCACTTAAGCTTGCGGTCCCTAACAAGACTAGGCTGCTAATAAGGCTTTTTCGAAAACTAATGCCGCTATTTAATTGCGCTCTTTTTTGCGGTATTTCGTTTTGCTGCGATCTGTTTTTTTGAGAGTGTTTATCTGTCATCTGCTGTTCCACACACGGCATGCCAAAAATTATTCCCCATTATCTTTTATCGTTTTTTAACCATTTAAAAAACAAGGGAATTATCCTATTAAAAAGGAGGCCTTACGGCCTCCTCAAATATTCACCTTCTAGATGTTCCACTCTTTAAGTAGTGGCAACACATCAGACTCTAAACTCGCTTGTAGCTTAGTCAGTGCATCGACGGCAGTTTGAATACGCACACGTGCGTCGCTATCAGAAATAGCCTGACGAAATGGCATATTGTGAGTACCGGCTATAGCGTTGATTTTAGTGATTGCATCATCAATCTCAGTCTTAACTCGCGTTGCTAGTTCAGGATTAGCGGCATTGACGAAATCGATAATACCTTGCTTATCGGCATTGCCCGCTAGCTCACCAAGGTAAACATTGCGTACGCCAATAATGTTGTCGCTAAAGTCGGTAAGCGAGTTCCAAGAGTATTGAGACTCAACTTTTGAGGTGTCAGCTTTATCGATTGACTCACCAAATGGGTCGGCAATTTTACCGTTACCCACCTCGTCAACAATCGCAATCATGCCGTTAACGAGCTCTTCTACCACGCCCACTTCTGAGCTATAGAAAGTATTGCCATCGATACCAGAATTTTTCAGTAACTCACCATAAGCCTTACCGCTTTGACCGTCGTGGCTGATAAGCCATGCGTCATCGAGTGTCTTGGTGTAATCACGAAACACTTCTGCAAGTCCCATTAAATAATCACGCTCGTTTGGTGTCAGTTCGCTAATGGTTTTGGTGTTATCTGCAACACCGTCACCAAATAATAGGTATTCCATGGTGTGAAAGCCCTGCACGTCATCATTCCAACCTTTAATGGTGTCAGCGTCAAAGCCCGTGCTATTGGCCAGCACAGTCGTTAAATCAGTGGTGTTTAGCGGCCAGCTATCAAGATGTGGATCGATACCCAGTGAGTCTACTGGGCCAAAGATATGTGATTCACCTTGCTCCCACGGCTGACGAGCAGCTTTCCACGCTTCTTGAGCGGCAAGCAAGTTGGCTTGTGTCGGTGTGGCAACCAATGTTTGCGTCGCTTGCAGCATTGCCTCACCGCGCTGGGCAAGGTTTGAGTACCCCGCAACAATCACATCATCAGTGAGGTTAGTGACCATCTCTGTCGCGGCAAAGCTAAAACCCGTTTCTGGTACAACAACAGCGGTATCGTCAGAACCAGAGCCGCCACATGCGCTAAGCGTTGAAATAAGCGCAATGGCTAGCGCTGAGTGAGTAAAGTGTTTCATAAAAACTCCATGTATTTTGTTAGTTAAAGTGAGAACTGGTAACCAACGCCTAAAGCAAAAAAGTGGGTATCTGGAATAGACGCCACAGCCACCTGCTGTACGCCTGCTTCAGCTTTGATCACTATCTCAGGGATGGGGAAGTAGTTAATACCAGCGCTAATCCAAGTGTTTTCATAGCGTTTTGTAGCAATGCCGGTTTGCACTTCTTTTAGTGGATTTGAGTAGTCTATGTTGGCAAAAATGGTGACTGGTACAGAGGTAAATTCACCAAGGTCAACACCCGCCTCAATGAAGAAAGCTTCAGACTTTGAGCCTAATTGAGCGAAGTTACCCGGCTTGAGGCCCGGGGTGGTTTTATTAGCTTGAGTGATAGCGTCACTATCACTTAACGTGCCATAAAGGTATTGACCGCGTAAGATCCATGGGCCTTCAACAAATGCACCCGCAATTGATAGAATTTCAACCGTACCGTCAGCACTTAGTTTATTGGTTTTATGTCGATTACCACTGGTGTTGCCATAATAATAAGAGGCACCAATGGCTGAGCCTGTTTTAAAATTGCCATAATCGAGGCGAACCACATAAGCGAGATCATCGCCATTCACATGCTCAAAACGCTTTTGATGCCCTGAAGCCACCCAGTCATAGGTACGGAAATATTCTGAGTTCAAACCACTAACCACTTGGGCTTGATAGTGAAAGTTAGCCATTTCACCAAAAATACCGATGCCGTTTTCATTCCAGACTGTAGGTAACATCGCCGCTTCACTCTTATGGCGTTGCACGGTCAAGTACTGACTAGGCTTATGCAGCATACTACCGACACCTACAGGTAGATGGATATTACCGAATTTAACGCCAAAGGCATCACTTGGGCGATAACGGATCTCGGCTTTTTCAATCATCACCTCGCCACCGGCTTCCACTTCAGCTTCGAACTCGCCAAACTCATCGAAACCGTCATATTCTAGCGCGGTGCCGGTGCCGCCATGCTCATATTCGATTTCAACTTCCATGTCCCATTCGTCATTGAACTGGTAGCCAAACTCAGTCACGATCCGCTCTAGATCAAAACGGCTGCGGCGCTCAGGAGATGTATCCTGTACGTTGTCGTAGTACTCGTCGCTGGTGTAAATCACGCTGCCATATGACTTAAACGAAAACTTGTCCCAGTTATTCACTGTGTCTGTCGCTTTAGCAGTCTGCAAAACTTGTTGCTGAGTAGCTGCAGCTTGCTCTGTGCTCACTTTTTGCAGCTCAGCTAATTGCAGCAACTGAGTCTTAAGCCCGGCAAGTTCAGCTTCTTGCTTGGCTATTGCAGCAGCTAATGCTTCTGGCTCGGTTGCTGACATAGCATTCGTACTGAACACACTAGCGATAGCAATCGCTAACATATTCAACTTGGTATGCTTCGAAATAGATTTCATAAACGGCTCTCATTTTGATCCTACGCTGTATACCTATCGGTATTAACCAGCTCCCCTAATTCGCGGACAAATTAACCCAAATGAGAATGATTTACATTAATATTTACAATCATCTTTACAAACGACTTACATTAAAAGCTATTGAGCAACAAGCAATGCAGATGCTAAAGCAAGAATAAAACCAATGAAAACAATATCTAAAGCAGAAGTAGCCGCTCACATTAGCGTGAGAGCGTTACAACAGTAATGGTATAAAGATTAACGACTTAAGTGCCTTTATTAACAATATTAAGGCCTCTTACATGTCAAAAATGGTGACTAGTGAGTGAAATGCATTATTGCGCTGCAAATCTTGTGCGCCTTATATCATTATCAAAACTGAACCTTGTATACTCGTGAACATTAAAATGACCATTTTTAAAATCGCTATTTAGGGTACTGAGGCAGCGGTTGATACAGGGAAAGTAAGATGAGAAACGACCCACAGAAACTCCTGCTCTGGATGACTTTTATTATGTCGTTAGTGTTTGCGGTTTGGCAGGCACTATTAAACAATTTTGTTATCGAGCGAGCACAATTTACCGGAGCTGAAATTGGCATATTACAAAGCTTACGAGAAGTCCCTGGCTTTCTCGCTTTTACAGCCATCTTCGTATTATTACTGATCCGCGAACAGGCGTTTGCTCTGGTGTCTCTTGCCGTGCTTTGTATTGGTGTGGCGATTACTGGATTCTTTCCACAAGTACTGGGGCTGTACATCACCACGGTATTAATGTCAGTTGGGTTTCATTATTTTGAAACCATTAATCAATCACTAACTCTGCAATGGGTAGAAAAAGAAAAGGCTGCTGCTTTTATGGGTAAAGCCCTTGCATGGCGAAGCGCTGCTGCCCTTGGGGGCTATGCCAGTATCTGGCTTGTCATGAGCTGGTTAAAACTCGATTACCAATGGATGTACGCCATTATTGGTGCCTTAGGCCTTATCATGGTGATCACCATTAGCCTTTATTTCCCCACGTTTCCTCAAGGTGAAGTCCAACATAAAAAGCTACTGCTAAGAAAGCGGTACTGGCTTTACTATATGCTGACCTTTTTCTCTGGTGCTAGACGGCAAATTTTCATGGTTTTTGCTGGATTTATGATGGTTGAAAAATTTGGCTACAGCATCACTCAAATCACCTCGCTATTTTTAATTAACTATGTGGTTAACCTGTTATTTGCACCAGCCATAGGCCGCTTTATTGGCCGCATCGGCGAGCGCAATGCATTGACCATTGAGTATATTGGTTTAATCGCAGTGTTTGTGAGTTATGCGCTGGTTGAACACGCTGAATTTGCAGCAGCGCTCTACGTTATCGATCACTTATTATTTGCCATGGCAATTGCAGTGAAAACGTATTTTCAAAAAATTGCTGACCCTAAAGATATTGCCGCAACAATGTCGGTCAGTTTCACTATTAACCATATTGCGGCGGTCATCATTCCGGCCCTGTTAGGCTTCTTGTGGTTAAGCTCACCTGACATGGTATTTTATATTGGGGCGGGCTTTGCCGTGTGCTCACTCATTTTGGCCATAAATGTGCCTCGTCACCCAGAGCAAGGTGAGGAGGTTGCTCATTTTGGCAAAGTGACGAAAGTCATTAAAAAAGCAAATACAGCTGTAACAAACTAATAGACAATCAAGCAGATACTTGGCATAAACGTGTGTTGAGTATCTGTTTTTTTCGGCAAGCTCGTACTCAAGTTCAATACTGAAGCTCGATAGTTCAGCTCGATATAAGATCCTACGCAGCTAACTGAGCTGGGATACAAACCGCTAGCCTATTAATACTTATGAACCCTGTAAACGGTGAACAAACAACCATGGTTGAAACGGTAACAAGCACGGCTAACAATACCGTGAAAACTAGAACGAAAGACAGCAGCAAAGCCGCTGATGTTTCAGCCCGTAAAAAAGCGCTTCTGCTGGGACGTATGCTTGGTTTAGCCAGCGAGGAAGACTACCGTGCTAGCACTGCCTCGATTAGCGAACGTGCTGCTTTTAGGGCGCAGAAGCAAGCGTGTCAGTATCAAGAGAACCTTGAAACCATTTACAAAATCGCCATCAGCCACACACCATCCGATGTGACTGGCGTGGATTTAGACCCCGATTGGGCGCATCAGTTTTTTCAATTGGCCGAGCAAATTCATAACCGTAAAATGCAGGAGCTTTGGGGCAGAATTTTAGCGAATGAGATCACCTCTCCCGGCAATTTTAGCCTGCGCACCTTAAGCACACTGAAACAGTTAACCCATAAAGAGGCGCAGATCTTAGAAAAGGCACTCGGTATGTCGGTCCTAGTGAACAATGAGACTCGGCTCAAGCTTATTATCGGTTTTAAACATGCCAGTGGCTTGGGGCAATTTTTTAAAAAAGCCACCTCGACCAATATCGGCCTGTCTCAATTTGGCCTGCCCTACTCTAATATTTTGACCTTAGTTGAGGCGGGAGTTTTACATCGCAGCGAACTAGAGACCGGATTGCTTAGCAGTAAGACGCCCATTAGCTTTTCTCTTAGCGAGCAAAAGCTCAAACTCACCCCTAAGAGCGGCCAACTATTTTTCAGCTATTATCGCTTTACTTCAATAGGCGATGAGCTAGCACAACTCATTCCTTTCAGTACCGATAAAAGCTATATCAAGGCGATGAGAGTACTGTTTGCCCAAGATTTTAAGATTGAATAGCCAGGACTTATTTACCGAGCAACAGCTTAGCTAATGTCACCTTAGCGACTTAGAAAAAGCACAAACAAAAATGCGATGCCTATGGGGTTCATAAGGGCATCGCATTGCTTGTTATCATTACTCATTCATCATTCATCATTCAAAGTAAGGCTAGCTGCTAGCTTTGCCCGTTATCAGCCTTAAAGACAGAAGCTATAGGCAAAATACTCTGTGTCTTTCACAAAGCCTATTTTTTCATAGAGCGCCTGAGCCGATAGATTATCTTTAGCTGTACCTAAGTCCACTCGAACGGCGCCAGTTTGTTTGGCTAAATCGATAGCGCAATCAATTAAGCTATTGGCGACGCCTTGCTTTCGATGTGATGCTGCCACAAACAAGTCGTTTAAGACGATGATTTTACCCAGCGATACCGACGAAAAGGTATGATAATTTAATACAAATCCAATAGGCTTATCTTCTGAGCTATAGGCAATAAACACCGTTGCATCAGCGTTTTGTAAACGCTCATTTAAGTATTGTCGATAGGTAGCGGGTGCCGATGCTTGCTTATAAAAAACCATATATTGATCAAATAGCATGACCAAATCATCGAGTTCTTTAATCGAAATCCTTTTTATATTCATCACGTTCCTTGGGGCTAGTTATTCGTCTCGCATAGACACACTATCGGTATCATCCCTTTTAGTGCAGGGACTAACAACGCACCTCACTGTTAGCGAAGGGCTTCACATGGGCCTTTACACCGCTTTTTTTAACTTCTTTGAGTCAATCACCTGAATCGCCGCTAAGTAATCCAGTAACGCACTCACCTGTGTCGCCAAGTCACCTTTACTGGTATCTATGGTGAGCTCGGCTGCGGTTGGCACTTCATAAGGCGCTGAGATCCCAGTAAAGTTTTTAATCTCTCCTGCACGCGCCTTGCTGTACAAGCCTTTAGGGTCGCGCGCTTCACACACTTCTATTGGCGTCGACACATGCACTTCAATAAACTGACCATTATCGAATAATGCACGCACACGCTCGCGCTCTTCTCGCGTTGGCGAGATAAAGGCTGAAAGCACTACAAGGCCGGCATCAACCATGAGCTTTGCCACCTCTCCTACTCGGCGCAGGTTCTCATCACGATCATCTGCGCTAAAGCCAAGATCTTTACATAAACCATGACGCACATTGTCGCCATCAAGCAGGTAAGTGTGAAATCCGGCATCAAATAAAGCCCGCTCAAGCGCGCCCGCTAAGGTGGATTTACCCGAACCTGACAGGCCTGTGAACCACAATAAGATAGGATTCTGCCCTTTCTGATCCGCGCGAGACTGCTTATCAATACTGTGCTGGTGCCAAACAATATCAGACATAAAAACTCCAAAAAATCTAATCTATACAATACATAGCCAAATGTGCTTCAACATTATAAAAGCGTAAACTGCACACTTAATTCTCTCAAATACCTGCTTCACACAAGCACTTGCTCATTCAAACACTAGCGCTAATCAAGTATCAGTCTATTCAAGCAAGACCGATTCAAGAGGCTTAAAAGGGAAACAACAACGGAACCAACACCAATACGATTGCCGAATAAAGCAGTGACAAAGGTAAGCCCAGTCGAACAAAATCACTAAAACGATAATTACCTGCGTTATAAACCATTAAGTTAGTTTGATATCCATAAGGCGAAATAAAGCTGGCACTAGCACCAAATACGACGGCTAAAATAAACGGCCGAGTATCTACGCCATAACTTAACGAAATAGCATACGCTACGGGAAACGACAGCGCTGCAGCGGCATTATTGGTAATCAGTTCTGTCAGCAACAAGGTCATGAAGTACACCGCCACAAACGCCGCAAATACCCCATAACCATTAATCGCCGCTAAAATAAATGAGGCGATATCATCGGCAAGTCCGGTTGATAGCATCAAGTTCGCCAAACTTAAGGCGCTACCAACAATGACTACCAGCTCAAACGGAAAACGACGCTTTAGCTCTGAAAGACTCACCGCCCCGATGGCTAGATAGCTCATCAAGAGTAAAACCAACCCTTTTACTAACGGCAAAATACCGGTCAAACTCGCTAAGATGGTCAGTAAAAATCCCGCTAACACCCATTGGCTGCGGCGAGGATCTAGCCTGACACTTAAATCTAAACCACTCACGGCAGCAAATTCAGACGCCAATTTAGTGTTGCTGCTAAAACTGTCACCAGGGGTGATTAACAACACATCGCCCGCTTGCAACTCTATGTCACCTAAACCGCCTTTAAGCGGGTGATGACCACGGCGAATAGCTAATACCGCACCATCAAACTTCTCTCTAAAAGTCGACTCCTTGAGCGAGCGACCAACGAGAGTCGAACTCGGTGCCAATACCGCTTCAATTAAGTTTTGTCCCTTGGCTTGTTGCTTACCAAACCATTCAAGACCATCAAACTGATGCAATAACTCAACCGACTCCACCGCGCCACTAAAGCGCAGCACATCTTCGCTTTGCAATACTAAGTGCGGTGGCACTGGGCAGATGCGAATACCACTGCGCTCAAGCTCAACTAAATACAGCTTTTTAAGCGCGCGTAAGCGGTTATCTTGTACGCTGTGGCCTATCAATAAGGACTCTTTTGCTACCCGAGCTTCGAGTAAGTAAGGCAAAGCCTCATCGATAGACTCTTCGCGCCTGTCGGGTAACCAATTGGCTAACAACACCAATAACCCCACGCCCGAAATAACGATAACGATGCCAATCATAGAAAACTCAAAGAAACCTAACGGTACTAGGCCTGCATTTTCTACAAACGAGTTGACGATTAAGTTAGTCGAGGTGCCAATAAGCGTTAGCGTTCCGCCTAAAATTGCCGCATACGATAGCGGCAACAACAGCTTAGCCGGTGCATGAGCCTGGTTACGGCGCACCACACCAATGAGTGATGCCACCACTGCGGTATTGTTCGTAAACGACGATAATAGTGCCGTCGACAAGCCAAGCTTAGCCAAGGTCGATGCCAAAGATCCTTGGCCGACCACCTGGCTTAACTTGCCTAATAGCGAGGTTTTCTCTAATGCTGCAGTCGACATGATTAGCAGCACTAGAGTCACTAGACTGGCATTGGTAAAGCTAGCTAACGTGGTTTCAAGCTCCACCATGCCAAGTAAGTAAGTGGTTAACGACGCCATAAAAAATAGCGTTGCAGGTGTCCATAGCCCCGCCATTAAGGCGGCGACTAAGGCAAATAATATGCACGATAACACCCACAAATCGGCCACTTCTAGCCCTCAACCTTGCTAATATCTATCGCTTGCCAGTGAGGATATTGCTTGCGAATTAACGCATTGAGCTCAAGTTCAAAATCACTGTATTGCTGAGCCCTTTTAAGCTCTTTAGAGCTCGATACCGCCATGACGGCTGCAACGGTCGCGTTAGACAAACGATCGATTAAGATCATGCCACCGGTATCACGAATTAACGTGTATGGGTCGATAGCAATCGACTCATTGAGCTCAAGTGTGACTCGCGCCATATCATTAAGGCCAATACTGTTGCTGTCATTACGGTCTAAGGTATTAACATCAACCACATATTCAATTTTTACCACGCTGGCTTGCAACTTTTTACCTGCAACTTTCAGATCATATAGCTGGTTTAATTGCAGTGGCTTTTCATCCATCCAAGCGATATCGGCGCTGACATGGTTAGCCAGTGCTGGCGCGTTGTCGACTTGGGATAATAGATCGCCCCTTGAGATATCAATTTCATCTTCAAGGGTTAAGGTCACCGCCTGGCCGGCAACGGCCTGCTCAAGATCGCCATCAAACGTTACGATACGGGCAACCTTACTGCGCTTACCCGATGGCAGTGCCACCAGCTCGTCACCGACATTAATCACACCCGATGCCAGCGTGCCGGAAAAACCACGAAAATCGAGATCGGGGCGCTGCACATATTGCACAGGAAAGCGTACCGGCAGGCTGTTAAGCTCACGGCGAGTATCGATAGTTTCTAATAGCTCTAACAGCGTGCCACCGCTATACCAAGGCGTTTGACTACTGGCATCAACCACGTTATCACCTTTAAGGGCTGACAACGGCACATAGCGAATATCAATATCAATATCACCTAACTGCTCGGCAAACGCGGCAAACTCGGCGCGAATGTTATTAAAGACTTGTTCATCAAAGCCCAATAGATCCATTTTGTTAATAGCAACAACAAAGTGACGAATACCCAGTTGCGATGCAATAAATGCATGACGGCGGGTTTGGGTTTGTACGCCATAACGCGCATCGACCAAAAGCACGGCTAAATCACAGGTAGATGCTCCCGTTGCCATGTTACGCGTGTACTGTTCATGGCCTGGCGTGTCGGCAATAATAAACTTACGCTTGTCACTGGAAAAGTAACGATAAGCCACATCGATAGTAATGCCCTGCTCACGTTCTGCTTGTAAGCCATCGACCAACAGGGCTAAATCCACTTCTTCACCCGTAGTGCCAAGCCTTGCGCTATCACTCTTTAAGCTCGCAAGCTGATCTTCATAAATTTGTGCGCTGTCATGCAGCAAGCGACCAATCAAGGTACTCTTGCCGTCGTCAACACTACCGCAGGTTAAGAAGCGTAAGAGCCCTTTATGCTGTTGTAATGACAGGTATTCCTTCACACCTAA
Organism: Shewanella sp. 30m-14; assembly: GCF_052977125.1. Taxonomy (NCBI): domain Bacteria; kingdom Pseudomonadati; phylum Pseudomonadota; class Gammaproteobacteria; order Alteromonadales; family Shewanellaceae; genus Shewanella; species Shewanella sp. 30m-14. The sequence goes on from NZ_JBRILW010000002.1 coordinate 199,168, forward strand.
ATCTTCAAGTTCTGCCGCCAGGCGCGCGTTATTATTTACTGCTTGATTCATAATGATTCCTTAGAATTCTTAGTCCACATTCATCCCAGATGACATGCGTTTAGAAATAGCCCTGACGTTTTTTCAGTTCCATCGATGCACTTTGATCTGAATCGATAAGCCTACCTTGGCGCTCACTTGAGCGAGTCAATAACATCTCTTCAATGATCTTCTCTAGCGTGTCGGCCTCTGAGTGCATCGCTGCGGTTAATGGGTAGCAGCCTAAGGTTCTAAAGCGCACTAACTCCTCTTTCGGCAGCTCGCCCTGTGCAAGTGGCATTCTGTCGTCATCAACCATAATCATCATGCCATCGCGCTCGACAACCGGACGTTTTTGGGCAAAGTACAGCGGCACAAGCTGGATATTTTCCTGATAGATATATTGCCAAATATCCAGTTCAGTCCAGTTAGATAACGGGAACACACGAATGCTTTCGCCCTTATTCACCGCACCATTATAGGTGCGCCATAGCTCTGGGCGTTGATTCTTAGGATCCCATGTATGGTGCTTATCGCGGAACGAATAGACGCGCTCTTTAGCGCGAGACTTCTCTTCATCGCGACGTGCGCCACCAAAAGCGGCGTCAAAGCCATACTTATTCAGCGCCTGCTTTAATCCTTGGGTCTTCATGATGTCAGTGTGCTTAGCGCTGCCATGCTCAAATGGGTTAATCCCCATCTCTATGCCTTCAGCGTTTTTATGAACCAGTAGCTCAAAACCAAACTCTTTAGCCTGAGCATCACGAAAGGCGATCATCTCTTTGAACTTCCAATCGGTGTCGACATGTAACAGTGGGAAGGGGATCTTTCCCGGATAGAAAGCTTTGCGAGCCAGATGAAGCATCACAGAAGAGTCCTTACCGATGGAATACATCATCACTGGGTTATCGAATTCAGCCGCCACTTCGCGGATAATTTGAATGCTCTCAGCTTCCAGTTGTTGCAAATGGCTTAACTCTTTCGCGGCCATGCTAATTCTCCGTATTCTTCAATCAATTATTTTTCATTACGGCTAACTCAGGATCATTGAGTTGGCCGGGCAGTTACGTTTAGGCGTAGCTTATTTAAGTTGTGCGGCTAATTCAGAGCTATTGAGCTGGCTAGTCTTTTTAGGGGTAAACCAATTTAAACTATCGGCGAGCGCTACCACTTCACCTATTACCATCAACGCTGGCATCACTAAGTCGGGATGATTAGCTAGCTCATCAATATTGTCGAGTGTCCCTACAAAAGTTTGCTGCTCGGCAGTCGTGGCTTTCGATACGATAGCCACTGGGGTGTCAGCTTTTCTGCCGGCTCCCATCAAACCTTGCTTTATCCGGCTTGCGTTTAAGATCCCCATGTAAACCACTAAAGTATTATTGGGGTTCGCATAGCCTTGCCAGTCCATGGGACGGCTCTCAAGCTTGCAATGACCAGTAATAAAGGTAACGCCTTGAGCATAATCTCTGTGAGTAAGCGGGATACCTGCATAGGCTGCAGTGCCACTCGCTGCGGTTATTCCTGGCACGACTTCAAAATCGACTCCGGCAGCAACAATCGTCTCGAGTTCTTCGCCACCACGTCCAAAAATAAACGGGTCGCCGCCTTTTAAACGGACGACATTTTTACGGGTGTAGGCCTTTGTTACCAGCAGCTGGTTTATCTCACTTTGCGCGGCGCTATGCTTGCCTGCGCGTTTACCGACGGCAATTTTCTCGGCATGCTGTGGGATAAGCGCAAGAATATCATCACTCACTAATGCGTCATAAAGTACGGCATCGGCACTTTGCAGCACCCGATATGCTTTAACCGTCAGTAGATCGACATCACCAGGTCCTGCTCCCACTAGCCATACTTTGCCTAATTCGGCTTGACCGGGTAAAGCTACAATCTCCATCACGCTACCTCACTCTATTTCGTTATGTTGAAATATAGCGGGCTGCTTATTCCATAATAAATAGATATTTATTACTCGTTATAACTTTTTGTTATTTGAATGATTTTCAATAGCGTACTACTTAAACCTGCAACCCATTAACTGCATGTATAATAAAGGGAAAAAATATTTATCGTGACGAAGGCGTTGATGAAGGTTTTCTCTTAGCTCATTTTTAGCACTAAGTTATTGCATTTAGATCTAGTTAGGCGTCACAAAATCAAGTAAATAAGCAACGCGCCGTACAGGCTCGCACTTCACACCATCAAAGGTGTCTTTGTGTTACATGACTGCTCAATAGCTGTTAAATCTTTATGCAGCTAGGTAGAATCCAGCACAAATAACAAAATGCTGCATATTGATCTACCAAATCTCAGGGAAAGTTATGAACAAACTTAGTGCGCTACTCATACCGCTATGCGTGTGTTGCTCATTTACGCTTTACGCTGCCGATACACAAAGCAGCAACGCGAATATAGAAGTCCAGCCAAAGAAAGAAAGGTCATTAGTCGATAAGCGCATCTCAGAGGAAAGTGCCACTGGCGATCTCCCCTATGTCATCACGCCGCACAAAGTGAACTACATTTTGCCTGTGACTTACAGCGCATCACCTAATATGGCTCCTTTTGCTGAGGAAGCCGCTGAGCATCCATTTGGTTTAGATAACATGGAAGCTAAGTTTCAAATCAGCTTTAAGTTTCCGCTTTGGCATAATGTATTTGGTGATAACGGTCATCTGTTTGCGGCCTATACCAACCAGTCTTACTGGCAGGTATACAATAAAGAGATCTCCTCGCCGTTTAGAGAGACTAACCACGAGCCAGAGATCTTTATGCTGTTTACCAACGATTGGCAGCTAGGACCACTGACCAACTCTTTTTGGGGGCTGGGTGCTGTGCATCAATCTAATGGCCAGTCTGGCCCTCGTTCTCGTAGCTGGAACAGGCTCTATGGCATGATGGTATTTGATAATGGTCCCTTTGCCATTGAAGCCAAGGCATGGTGGCGTATTCCTGAAGATGAAAAAGAGACGCCCAGCTCACCACGAGGCGATGATAATCCCGACATTACTGATTATATGGGAAATGTAGAGCTCACAGGCGTTTACGGACTCGATGAACATAGGTTTACCTTAATGGTGCGCAACTACATTCAAAAACCTAACTATGGCGCAGTCGAGTTTACTTGGAGCTATCCGATTTTGGGTAACTTAAGACTTTATACTCAATATTTTAATGGCTACGGCGAAAGTTTAATCGACTACAATGTACATAACCAACGAATAGGTATCGGGGTTTCGATCAACGACATTTTGTAATCGACGCCACTAGCCATTACTGTCACTGACAACACACTATCGACAGCGAGCGACTGCCAGCAAGCGATACGAGTAAGCAGCATTGAATAACCAGTAGTAGGCTCGATACCAAAAACATCTATAGCAGGCCTGGTTCTACACCACGCCAAGCCTGCATTAAAAAGGATGAAGCATGAGCTTGAGCTTTAAGGGCATCATTAGCATTTTCGCTATACTCATTTGCGCGAGTACTGCTCAGCTCATTCACCTATCACTCCCCTCCAGCCCAGGTAAAACCACACTTAACCACAGACAGTATCAGCAAGATATTGATACCCTTGTTGAAGCCATTAAGCAGCATTCCGCCTTTGCCGCCATGGACCCTGAGCGTGTAACCGCTATCACACATGCAACTCAGTCACTGCTGCTGTCAGCGACTAACAGTAACCATGCCATACAGTTGGAGCAGCAGTTACTACAACTACTAAGCCAACTCAATGATCCCGGCGCCGGAGCGCTGCTCCCCATAAATGCCTCGGGCAACATAAGCCGTTTGCAGCAACTGCCAATAGACATACTCTTTGATGGTCAGTACTGGCAAGCATTTACCCAACATGGTGAAATACTCGAACCAGACTTTCCCTACCTGACTCATATCGATGGACTACCAATGAGACGTTGGGTAGAGGCGAGCCTGACCTATCTTGCCGATCCAATAAAGTTGTCGACTCAGGCGCAAAGCCGCTGGATAAAACAGATTGCCAGATTAAGGCTAGATATTGGCCTTAGTGACAGAGATGAAACCGTAATAACCCTAAGTAATGGCGAAACAAGCCTGCAACGCTCTATCAAGCTGACGCAAGATCTGCTGACTGCAAAAGAGCTGCCACCAAAAGTAAATGCCCTAGAAGTGACAGCTCCAGAAACGAGCCCACCTCAGAGCACCTTGCCTTTAGATGTTGTGCGCCTAAGCCCAAATATAGACGCTGCCACAATAGAGTTACTTTCAAGCCAATTAGCAAGGCTTAGCACTGATCCCACTGCGCCGCTGGTTATTGATATCCGGGCAATTAAGCAGCCTCAACCCTTGCTTATGACTTGGCTGATTACCCATTTTGCTAAACAACATAAGCCGCAAAGTATCGGTTTATTACAATACAAGCGCTTTGCGACATCCAGAGCCGACCAACTTCCCACGCGCTACATACCAATGTCACAATTAAGCTTTTTTGAACAAGCTGAGCTAAAAAACCAGGGGTTTGAAACTCATCAGCCTCCCGCATCCGTATTTAGCGATTATCTAGTACGTAAATATCATCCAACTCAGGTATCTAACAGCCAGCAGCAGAGTCATTACCTCTCCTTATTAGTTGATTCAAGTTGCGAACTAGAGTGCGAATGGGTAGCTCTCGCTTCGCTGCAATGGCCTCATGTCGAGCTAATAGGTGAAACCACCCGCGGCAGTCTAAGCCCTCGTCATCGCGTGACTTTGCCCAACAGTGGTATTGAGGTGCAATTTAGTAAAGGAGTTGTGTATGCTCCCAATGGTCAGCTGATCTCAGGTGTTGGTCTTACCCCAGCAATGCAGCTAAATCAGCTCGCCTTTGAGGATCCTCTGATTGTTAAACTTATCGCAACCAAGAAGTTAGACGCATCGCTTCTGCCATTAAAGGGGACTTTAGCTATCGTTCCCCAAGAAAAACGCTAGCGGTTTTCGGCTAACAAATACTGATTAATGTCATTTTTTTTCTATGATAATAAGCGAATGCATTCCATCACCAGGCTAACTAAGGTATAAGAGCCCAATGAAAACCCCAAAACGACTCCAACCTCTGGTTGATGAAGGACTAATTGACGAAGTGATTCGTCCATTAATGAGCGGCAAAGAAGCCGATGTTTACATAGTTAGATGTGGCGACGACGTTCGTTGTGCCAAAATTTATAAAGAAGCTGATAAGCGCAGCTTTAAGAAAGCCGTCGAATACCGTGAAGGACGTAAGGGTCGTAACTCTCGTCGAACAAGGGCGATGGAGAAAGGATCTAACTACGGACGCCAAGAACAAGAGCAGGCATGGCAAAATGCCGAGGTCGATGCACTGTTTCGTCTAGCGGATGCTGGCGTGCGTGTGCCTACGCCTTATGGCTGTTTTGATGGTGTGCTATTAATGGAGCTCATCACAGATGAAGCCGGTTATGTGGCACCACGACTTAACGATGTCACTCTCAACGCCGATATGGCCATTGCGCACCATGCTATGGTGATGAAAGGTGTGCAGCGTATGCTATGTGCAGGCCTTATTCACGGTGACTTATCTGAGTTTAACGTGTTACTCGACCATACTGGACCTGTGATCATTGATCTGCCTCAAGCGGTCGATGCCGCTGCCAACAATAACGCTAAACGCATGTTATTACGTGATGTGAATAATATGACTCAGTATTACGGTCAATTTGCGCCGTCACTGCTCGGCAGTAAATATGCCCAAGAGATGTGGCTTAAGTTCGAGTCTGGCGACTTGTTACCCGATACTGAGCTAACAGGTGAGTTTATTGAGAGCGAGCAAAGTGCCGATATTGAGGCGGTGCTAGCCGAGATCCAAGCCGCTTTTGAAGAGGAGCAAGATAGAAAAGCGCGGATCCAGGGTGAAACGGAAGATGAGTTTTAATCCTCATCTGTATAACTAAGCTAGTTAAGCTGGTATTTATCAAATAAAAATCCCTGCTATGTCGCCATTGCAGGGATTTTTGCTGTGCCGTTTAATCGAAATTAGTCAACTTGATCGGTGTCGCCTTGAGGCGTTGCAGACTCTAGATTAACCTTCTCAATATTCAGTTCAGCCAAGTTTGCGGCGATATCTTCCGCTGCTGTTTTAGCATTGATATCTTCATCAATTTTTAAAATCTTACCGTCGGTGCCGATGTAAAATGTCACCCGGCTCGCAACGCGAACAAAGTTAAGCACATCGTATGCCTTGGCAGTCTCTTTGCTTGGATCGCTAAGCATTGGAAAGTCTGCCTTTTGCTCACGGGCAAAGGCTTGGTTATCTTCTAAATCATCAACGCTGGCCATCATGTATACGGCGTTATATTCACGGATTAGGTGACCCTTTTCCACTAACGATTTACATTCCAAAGTACAGCCACGCGTGTTTGCCATTGGGTACCAGGCCAAAACCAAATTTTGCTTACCTTTGTAGTCACTTAATTGGTAAAAATGGCCATCTGTTGCCTGCAGTTTAAAGTCTGGTGCGATATCCCCCACCTTTAAATCGGTTGCCATCGCAGCGAGTGGCATCAGCAATAATGCGACAAATCCAAATTTTGAAAGCTGTTTAATCATGTTGTTCACCTTTTTGATTCAATGAATCATTTTGACTCTATGAATTGTTTGTATTTTGTTTTTATTATCAATATTCAATTTAGCCTCACGGCCAAATCAAACACTTAGCTTTATTTATTTAATGCTTTAGCTACTTAATACGTAAAGAGCTGATTAAGGATCAACTCCGCACTAGCCCAGACACTCAAACGCTAAATCGTAAGCCTTGCCCAAGTCGACCGTTTTAGGTCTGTGTGTTTTGAGGTCACTACAACGCTTATCGGTTGCTCTTAGTGTAGCAGGATGAGCAAACTCAACCTCGATCTCTACGCTGGCTAATATCGCGCCTTCCATTAAAAAAGTGCCTGCGCCACCAGCACCTTGCCCCGTTGTCGCACGTCGATTGACAACTAACTTATCAAGCTTATGTTCCTTGATATAAGCCTTGATTAACGCGACAAACTCACGAGTATCTTGTTGAGTCGGGTTTTTCACTAAGCTAAATTTATTCACCTTAGGCGCGATAACATGATGAGTATCCCGACTTCCCGACAGGGTAACCAACCTCACTTCATTGGCTTTTAAAAATACCCCACAAACAACCTGTTCAGTCATCTTGACTCCAAACCATAATGCTATTGGTAAATAAAAACGCCAGCCGTAACTGGCTGGCGTTTTCGATTGCTCATTATTGCATAAATGCTTTACTGAGTTGAGCGAGAGTTAACATAAGAGTCAATCTCAAAGCCTTTCTGGTCGATATCTAGACTTAGCTTAACGCGCATATCGTAGTCTTTCATCATCTCAAGCTCTTCAGGTATAGGCTCGCCCGTTAACTCAATAAAGGTTAGCAAAGGCTTAAACATCTTCATGTAATCAGTAGACATCACCATCAAGCCATTATTGACTAGCGTTTCAGCCGCTAAGCTATTAGCGATAGCCTCACCTTTATTGCCCGCAAACAACACTAAGTGATTCCCTTTAACTGCCAACTTTGGCGAGACATTCACCTCTGCTGGTATTGGGATAATCGTGTTGAGATCGATTGCATCACCATTAGCTGGTAGCTGAATGTTGGCCAGCTCAGGTGCAAAAGGCTTCACCAAGTTAAACAGCATTGCGGGGTTTTCAGCAGACAAACTCAATACCGCATCTAGGCTTTCAAGCTGTGGATTATCAAGATTGTCACTGATCTTATAATCGATAAGCGAGACACCAATACCTTTCACGCCATTTGCCATCCCCGTAAACATGCCTAGCATTGCAGGGCTCTGTTGGCTCATCTGCACCTGCATTTCAGCAAGGGGGCCACACTGGTACTCCGGAGTTAACATGTCGTCCCAAATAGCCGTTAATGACGGCACCATCTGGTTAACATCAATTCCAAGACCGAAAGTAAACACACTATTGTCAATGTCTTGTACATAAGCTGGAATATATCCACGCAGCTTTTGATAGGCATTTAGCAGCACCTGGTTATTACTTTCTACTACCGTTCTAAAACCAAATATGCTTTCTTTGTCGGTCACTTTAAGCTCATCATAACCTGCCACCGTACGCGGCCAATTATCGGCTATCGATGCAAGCTCCTGCTGACATGCCGGTGTTCTAAGTTCTACCAGAGGGTCTTCTTCAACCATTTCAAATAACTTAGATAGCTGACCTGCAAGTTGATTTCCATCTGTGCTGGTTAGCGCAGTGACAATCTCTTTATGATTGATATAGCTCACACCTTCGTTCATAAAGCCATTGTTCTTGATGATGTCTTCAATAATATGTGCATCAACAATTGAATTATCCACTGGTGTCACGCCTAGTGCGGTTTCCAGTAAAACAGCTTCACTAAAAGAGGTGGTTATGGTTGATACCAGCAGGCCGTCATGCACTGTAACAATCAGATTAATATGCTCTTTTTCGCTTTCATCTGTGAGCTGATAGCTACGATAATCCACGCCCTTTAAATTGGCATTTGTGTGAGTAAAGCCACTATCAGCCTCGGCTTTATCGAGTAACGCCCAAATCGCATCGGCATTTTCAACTTCAACTTTTATCACCGGCATTAGGCCGAGCGTGTAAAAGTAGCTACGAATGTTTTCAGCAAGACCAAAGGTTTGAATAAAAGTGCTACCGTCTTTCATTGACGCCATGTATGACTTAGCAAGGCTCAATATAAATCGTGTTTTAGGGTCGGATTCTTGCTCGAGATCATCTAAGGCATCAGCAGGATACTGCCTATAGGCCTCAGAAAGAGAATTGATATAAGACTTAATAGGAAAAGGTTGTAGCTGAGCAGAGAAAATCGGGGTATCTGCTGGCACATAGCTTAATACAGCATTATCGCTTGCCGACACCTGCGTTGATTGCTGGCTATACCAATATCCACCAGCACCCGCAGCGACAACCACTGCAGCAATAAGCATCTTATTCATTCAAAACTCCATTTAAAAATTCAATTAATCCAGTATAAACAGCAGTAAACGGTGTTACCGAATCAATACTACAACATTGTGTGTAGCTAATACTAATCTGTATGAAATAGCGGCGGAAATTGACTGAAATATGATGCTATTTGGATTAAATAGGGGTGGGGAGAAACTAAAAATGACACTAATTTAGCGCGAGGTGAGACTGAATAATAACAGCAAACGCCAGCCCCAAATACTTGAAAGCCCCAGGCAACCCAACATAGCGGGGTTGCCTGGGGCACAAATCGCTTGATAAGCAGGCGCTAGCAAGCCAATCAAAGCACTCATTTTTTTCGCCCCTTGGCTGTAAAAAAATGAGCTTGGTTTATCTGGTTACTGACGGCTCTGCCTGCAATGTTTAGCTGATTTTGATATGTACACCACATTTGATGTACGTCTCGAATAATCAGTGGAAGACTAAACCTTGCCTAGCCCAATCGAGCTTGATACAGAACAGTTCCCTAAAACCATCTACGGGAACCTCAAACTATAGCCTAAAAAAATAACTGTGCATAACCTTGTGAGTAAAAATGTACAGAAATAAACAAAAATTAATACTAAAGCACTAAAACCATTTTACAACAATCACTTACAAATATTTAATTTGTATAAAGATATACGTTTCACTCGCCTACAAATGGCACGTTTGTACCACTTGTTATGGCGATTACTCTGCTTAGCCTGTTTCTATCACTAAATGTCGTAGTGCAGACCACATTCACGCTTTAATCCATTAAAACGCGTTTCCTCTTCACTCATTCCCAGCTCTAGGGGTTTACTCGAATGGGTGTCGCCCACAGAGACATAACCTTGCTCCCATAATGGGTGATAAGGCAGCTCAAACTCGGTTAAGTACTCATGCACCTGTTTATTGCTCCAATCAATGATCGGTAGAATTTTATAGCGCTGTCCATGAATCGCTAAAATTGGCAGAGCCTCACGAGTACTCGATTGAGAACGTCTCAACCCCGCAAACCAGGTACCGACCTCTTGCTCAGCCAAGGCACGTTGCATAGGTTCTACTTTGTTGATCTGGTTATATTTATCCAGACCATCTAAGTCTTGCTCCCACAACTTACCAAAGCGCGCTTCTTGCCATGCCGCGCTATAAGGCGATGCATACACCTTGAGATTAAGCGAGAGCCTTGCAGTCAACTCGTCGATAAATTGATAGGTTTCGCTAAATAGGTAACCCGTATCGGTGAGCAGTACTGGAATATCAGCCTTTTCAGCGCTAACCATATGCAACATCACCGCCGCTTGAATACCAAAACTTGACGATAATGCATGCTTACCCGGCAAGTATGCCAATGCCCAGCGCACGCGCTGGACGGGTGTCAACTCAGCTAAAAATTCATTGACGCGTTTTAATTCAGCTTGTTGCTCTACTTTCGGCGCGCTTAATAACGCGCTAAGCGCGTCCGCCGTAATCACAGAATCAACAACATTGTGGGTATCAACCATGAAAGTCCTTAGCCGCATCGTTCACAGCTGCAACTACGCCACTTCGCACGGTGTAGTTACCAAAAGTTTCACCCGCCTGGCGCTGTGATACATATTGCGCAAACAGGGTATCTAACTCCGCAAGGATCTCCGCTTCCTGGATATTCTCACGATATAATTTATTCAAGCGGGTGCCTTCAAAGCTAGCGCCTAAATAGAGGTTGTAGCGACCCGGCGCTTTACCGACTAAACCAATTTCAGCGGCAAAGGGTCTTGCACAACCATTGGGGCAACCCGTCATGCGAATAACAATGCCTTGGTCGAGGAAACCATGCTTTTCTTGCAAGCCTTCAACCTTAGTCAGAAAATCGGGGAAATAGCGCTCGGCTTCTGCCATAGCAAGCGCACACGTTGGCAGTGCCACACAGGCAATTGAGTGACCGCGGGTTTCGGTAATAAGCTTGCCAAGTAAGCCATGCTGCCTTGCTAAGCCTTCAATCTGCTCTTTATCTGCACTCGGTACACCCGCAATAATAATATTTTGGTTTGAGGTCATACGAAAATCACCCTGGTGAATTTTCGCAATTTCTCTCAGGCCTGTTTGCAGCGGCTGACCCGGTAGATCTGTAACGCGGCCGCCTTCAATAAATAGCGTTAAGTGCCAGTTATCATCTACACCTTGCTTCCAGCCATAGCGATCACCGCGATCGCCAATCACTACATCACGCTTAGGTTCAAACTTAATGCCGGTGCGCGCTTCAATTTCAGCTTTAAAAGTGTCAAAACCATGTTTAACAATGGTGTACTTTAAGCGTGATAATTTACGGTTTTCACGATTACCCCAGTCACGCTGAATCGTCATTACCGCTTCGGCAAACTTTAAGGTGTCTTCGGCCTTGATATAGCCAAAGTCGTCGGCCAAACGTGGGAAGGTCGAGACTTCACCATGAGTTGAGCCCATGCCACCACCGGCAACCATATTAAAGCCAACCAACTCATCGCCTTCGGCTACAGCAATAAAGCCCAGATCATTAGTGTAAACATCCACATCATTATCTGGCGGTACGGCAACCGCCATCTTAAATTTGCGTGGTAGGTAGGTTTTACCGTAAACAGGCTCCACCTCTTCACCTTCTGTGGTCACTAATTTTTCATCGTCTAGCCAGATCTCAGCGTAGGCTTTAGTATGCGGCAACATGTTATCTGACAGCTGCTTTGCATAAGCGTAAGCTTGTTGATGCAACTTGGACTCTACAGGGTTTGGGTTACACATCACGTTACGGTTTACATCACCACATGCCGCGATAGAGTCCAGCGCCTCTTTGTCGAGATCTTGAATAATCGTCTTAAGATTACGCTTTGGAATACCGTGATACTGGAACGTTTGACGCGTGGTTAAACGGATACTGTTTGAGCTCGTCAAGTTCGAGGCTATTTTATCAACCGCCAACCACTGCTCTGGCGAACACACGCCACCGGCCACACGGGCACGCAACATAAAGCTATATAGAGGCTCAAGTTTTTGCTCTTTTCGCTCGTTACGTAAGTCACGGTCGTCCTGCTGATAAAAGCCATGGAATTTGATCAACTGTTGATCGCCTTCACTAAACGCACCCGTTACTGCGGTGTCTAACCCTTCTTGAATCGTACCGCGCAGATAATCACTGTCGGTTTTTAGGTATTCATTTACTGCTAACTTTTGCTCACTCATAGCAAGGTACTCTCTTCAAATTCTGTTCTGCTCTCGCGCCAGTTACACCCTAGCGGCGCTCATCATTGCGTGCTCGTTTAACGCTGAGTCTTAATAGACATCTTTTTGGTAACGTTTAGCCGCTCGCAGTGCTTCTAAATATTCAGCCGCTTGCTCTTTGCTTTTACCACCGTGCTCAACAACAAGATCTAACAGGGCTTGATGTACATCTTTCGCCATACGCTCAGCATCACCACAGATATAGAAATGCGCGCCAGATTCTAACCACTGCCACAGTGCCTCGCCTTGTTCGGCAATCTTATGCTGCACATACACTTTATGGTCTTGATCACGAGAAAAGGCCAAATCGATTCGAGATAACAGACCTGATTGCAGGTATTGCTGCCACTCAGTTTGATAAAGGAAATCTTGCTCGAAATGTGGGTTACCAAAGAACAACCAAGCACTGCCTTGAGCACCCTGCTCAGCCCGTTGCTGCATGAAAGCTCTAAAAGGTGCCACACCGGTGCCAGGACCGACCATGATCACTGGCGTGTCTGGATTTTCAGGTAAACGAAAGTGATTATTAGGCTCAACGTACACCTGCACTTCTTGACCTTCCTCCGCGCTGGCCAAGAACTGAGACGCTCCGCCAAAACGCGCTACGCCGTCACGGTCATCTTCAACTAATGCCACCGTTAAGTGCACTTCAGACTCAACTTCAGCCTGACTCGATGCGATAGAGTAAAGTCTTGGGGTAATACCGCGTAGCAAGCCAACAAATTGCTCGGCGCTCACAGACGCAGGGTATTGGCGCACTAAGTCAGCCACCTGGTTGTTATTAACAAACTCACGGGTTAACGATTTATCCGCACTGATTGCGAGTAATGCTTGATCTTGACTAAGCTCAGCCCATCCCGACACTAAGCCCGGGTAAAGTTGAGTCAGCTCTTTCTTGTTCGTTAACGCATCCTGAAGCGTTAAGGTCTCTTTACCCACACTAACCTGCTCATCAGCATCAAGTTTCAAAGCTTCAATGAGTTCTGAGACCAAGCTTGGAGAGTTGGTAAACCACACCCCTAAGGCATCACCAGCTTGATATTCAATACCCGACTCACCCAGCTCAATTTCAACATGGCGAACATCTCTATCTGAGTCTCTGCCAGTCAGCTTTTGACTCACAAGCAGCTCTGCGGTGTAAGGCTTTTGTTTACTAAAACTTGAGGTCACAGCTTGGGTGCTGGCAATTGAAACCACGCTTGCGCTCGTGCTCTGTACCAAGGGCTTAACCGCCTCTAGCACATCCACTTGCCACTGCTGTGATTGTTCCTCGTAATCCACATCACACTCAACCAATGGCGCAATAGCGCTCGCGCCTAATGCGTTAAGGCGAGACTCAAAGTCTTTACCGGTTTGACAGAAAAACTCATAACTTGAATCACCCAATGCCAGCACCGAGTAATTAAGGTTATCCAGTTTAGGGGCGCGCTTAGAGCTTAAGAATTTGTGCAGCTCAATAGCATCATCAGGCGCCTCACCTTCACCATGAGTACTCACAACTAACAGCAGTAAGTTCTCTTGTTTAAGTTGACGCGTCTTATAGTCACCCATAGACACTAGGTTGACCGCATAGCCCTGTGCCTGCGCTTTTTCGGCGAGTTCAGTTGCCACTCCTCTACCGTTACCCGTTTGGCTTCCGTAAAGAATGGTAATAGTTTGCTCTGTACCCGCTTGCGAGCTTCCCGCGGCTTGTGGTACTCCCGCCGATCCTTGCTCAGACGTTGCAGCAAGATAGCCACTAACCCAAGCAAGTTGAACGGCACTCAGCTCTGCAGTGAGCTGCTTTAACTTGTCCACTTGGCCAGCAGAAAGCGGCGAAGCGAGTGATGAAAGCTCTTTTAACAACATGGAAACGGCCCTGTATCAGTGTAATGTAGGCAAGCTTATCCCCTCGCTGAAAAAGAAAAAAAGAATAAAAGCTGATTTTTAATTCGATTTTGGAATATACAAAGTTCAAAAATTAAGCTACAAAAGTAACTAGCGGTTCAAATAAACCATTTGGGCTAGGGTTTGCGAGTGCAAACTTCTATTCAAAAGTGTGTCGCAGCGCAAACTTTTCAGTCTGACCAGTCCTGAAAATAGGATATTGAAAAATATGCGCTTGTGTCTAAATCCAGAGTCGCCACAATATGCACCCTGAAAAATAAATGACATCTGTTCCTACTAATGTCCTCAACTGAGAGGTTTACCTTTGTGAAGCTAGGTCTACCCAAAGAAAGTCACGCAGGTGAAAGTCGCGTTGCGATTATTCCTGCCAATGTGGCTCGACTACTTAAAAATAATCTACAAGTTCTTGTTGAAAGTGGCGCTGGTAGCAATGCTGGTTTTACTGATGAAGACTATATCCAAGCAGGCGCATCGATTGTGTCTCGCGAACAAGTTCTGAGTGACGCTGACATCATCACGGTGGTGAATGCAAAAGATGAACAGCTCGCAGAACTCACATCGCTTATCAAGCCACAGCAAATTGTCATAGGCATGATGGATCCGCTAGCGCATCCCGAAAATGCCCAGGCGATTGCAGATACTGGTGCGACCGCAATTGCACTTGAACTTGTGCCACGGATCACTCGCGCACAAAGCATGGATATTCTGTCTTCAATGGCTACAATCGCAGGCTATAAGGCGGTGTTACTTGCTGCGCATAAAGCGCCGCGTTTATTCCCCATGATGATGACAGCAGCGGGCACCCTAAAACCTGCGCGCGCCTTTATCATGGGCGTGGGTGTAGCAGGCCTTCAAGCTTGTGCGACTGCAAAACGCTTAGGCGCTGTGGTTGAGGCTTACGATATTCGCCCCGCAGCACGGGAACAGATTATCTCGGTAGGCGCCAAACCTGTTGAGCTCGATCTAGAAACCGAAAATACCGAAACCAAAGGTGGTTACGCTGCAGAGCAGTCTGATGACTTCCTTAAACGCCAACAGCAAGCGATGGCGAATGTACTTGCCCAGCAAGATATCGTTATCACCACCGCTGCTATCCCTGGTCGTAAGGCACCTATCCTTATCACTAAAGAGATGGTCGATGGCATGAAGCGCGGCACCATTATTGTCGATCTTGCAGCTGAGACCGGTGGTAACTGTGAACTGACCGAACTTGATAAAGAGGTGGTTTACAAAGGTGTAACCATTTTGGGGCCATCAAACGTCCCTGGCACAGCAGCAAACCATGCCAGTCAGATGTACGGTACCAATATTGAAAACTTACTTAAGCTACTTGTCAGCAAAGAAGGTGAGTTAAACCTCGACTTTGAAGATGAGATCGTAAAAGACACGGTCGTGGCTCACCAAGGTCAGGTTACCAGCGCGCGTTTACGTGAGCTTTTAGGCTTACCCGCGCTTGACGTTGCAAGCCAAGTTGACAGTCCAGCAGAAAGTCCAGTTGAAACAGCTCCGGAGGTTAAATAATGGAAATTTTACTGCTATTGACCCTATTTGTGGTTGCGGTGTTCTTAGGCGTCGAGATGATCACTAAGGTGCCACCTACTCTGCACACGCCATTAATGTCGGGTTCAAATGCGATCTCAGGGATCTCGCTTGTGGGCGCGCTGTTGTCAGCAGGTTCTGGCGCTGGTATTTGGGTGAACGTACTCGGCTTTGTCGCTGTGGTACTTGCCACTATCAATGTTGTGGGCGGTTACATGGTAACCAACCGCATGCTAGCCATGTTTAAAAGGAAATAAGCCACTATGAGTACGACGATTATTTACCTCGCCTACTTGGTAGCTTCATGCTTATTCATCTTAGGTATTAAAGGGCTAACTAGACCACGTACAGCCGTTAGGGGTAACCAGCTTTCAGCGCTCGGTATGTTTATCGCGGTAGTGGTCACCCTGTTTGACCAAAGCATTTTAAGCTACGAGTGGATTATTGCTGGTGTGTTACTGGGTGGCTCGATTGGTGCTGTTATGGCGACCAAAATTCAAGTGACCTCAATGCCACAAATGGTTGCGATGCTAAACGGCTTCGGCGGCGGTGCGTCACTGTTTATTGCATTGGCTAACTTCCTTGATCCAACCTCAGCAACTCATACGGTTGCACTTGTGTCTATTGCCGCGACTGTGATTATTGGTGCGGTCACGCTTTCGGGCTCATTTGTTGCGTTTGCAAAGCTGCAAGAACTGATTTCAGGTAACCCGATCAAGGTGCCGGGCAACAAGGTGCTTAATGCACTATTGCTTATCAGTGCCATTGGTCTTGCTATCGCTATCGTCATGGATCCAAGCAACATCAACCTGATCTACGCCTTGGTCGCAGTGTCACTGGTTCTAGGCTTGCTACTTGTGGTACCCATTGGCGGCGCAGACATGCCAGTGGTTATTGCTTTACTTAACTCATATTCAGGTATTGCAGCAGCGACCACAGGTTTCATCACTGGCAACACAGTACTGATTGTATCGGGCTCATTGGTTGGTGCATCGGGTATTATCCTGACGCAAATCATGTGTAAAGCCATGAACCGCTCACTGTTTAACGTCCTGTTTGGTGTGATGGCTGAAGGCGGTGAAACCATTGATGCCGACGAAGTCTACGCGGGTAAAGTGACGTCATCTTCACCAGAAGAAGTGGCCATGCTACTAGAAACTGCCGAGCGCGTAGTGATTGTTCCTGGTTACGGTTTAGCCATGGCGCAAGCACAGCACGCCGTGCGTGAATTGGCCTCGGTGATGGAAGCACGTGGCACACAGGTGCTGTATGCGATTCACCCAGTTGCAGGGCGTATGCCTGGTCACATGAACGTCTTGCTTGCTGAAGCTGAAGTGCCTTACGAGCAGTTGATTGAGATGGATGAGATCAACCCACAGTTCGAACAGACTGACGTCGCGATTGTGATTGGCGCCAATGACGTAACCAACCCAATGGCGCGTGAAGATAAGGGCAGCCCAATTTACGGCATGCCTATTCTTAACGTCGATAAAGCCAAAACAGTGGTTGTGGTTAAGCGCTCATTGAGCCCAGGCTTTGCTGGCTTGCCTAACCCGCTATTTGCCATGGACAACGCATTGATGTTGTTTGGCGATGGTAAGAAGGCCATTGTGGAGCTAACACAGAGCTTAAAAGAAGCTGACTAGCAGTAATGTTTAATCGCTAAACACCAAAAGGCCGCCAATGCGGCCTTTTATTTTTATTCCACATTGGTATTAAGTTCTATTTAACTTGTCGTTGTTAAAATTATGTAATTCACGGTTAAAAAGCAGTACTCTAGCTCACAGTACCCCGCGCTAAAAAGAAAATAATATGATAAAAAAAATGCTTTCGTTGCTCCCCCTTACACTATTAGCACCAATGAGCGCATTGCAGGCCGCAGAAAATAGCCAGCAAACAAAAATGCCCCCGCCCCCCGTCGAATTAGCGCAAGACACAAAAGTGCAATGGAGCGATAACTGGGGCATAGGCATTGGCATGCGCCGCGGCGATATTCCTTATGCAACCGAAGACGATGAGGTATACGACACCCTGCCTTTAATCTATTTTAAAAATGATTATTTCTACATTAATGGAATGGAAGCTGCGGGTCATATCTGGAAAAATGACAACCATCAGATCAACCTCTACACCCGTTTTCGTTTTGTCGACATCCCCAAAGAACTGCAAAACGACACCCAATCTCAAGCCTTTGATTTTGGATTACAATATCGCTTCGTTAAAGATGAGTGGGATGTTGACCTGGCCTTTTTATCCGACTCTCATAAACGCAGTTATGCCTATAGCCGCACCCAATATCACTGGGAGTCTGGTGACTGGAGAGTCAAGCCTTATGCAGAATTTCAATGGAAAAGCGCTGATTTTAATGACTACTACTACGGCTTAAATCAATACGATGTAGGCGGTGGTGTGAGTGTTAACGCCGGTGTGAAAGCACGCTACCATGTGTTCAGCAACCTATATCTGCTCGGACAGTTTGGCGTTGGTCGTCTCGAAGACGATGTCTACAACTTGCCAACCATTAATAACCGCTTTCAATATGAGTCATTCTTAGGCTTTGGTTTCTTCCCTGAACCTAATAGCAAAAAATACTCAGCGCAACCAGCCCCCACTAAGCGTAAAGAGGGTAGTGAATATATCCGCATCGCCCACGGCTGGGCAACACCATCCAACCTTAATGCCATCTTGAAATGGCAAACCAAGACCGACCCATACAATAACCAGATGACCTCGGCATTTTATGGTACTCAGCTCACCGATAGTTTGTTTAATTTCCCTATCGACTTATACCTGACCCCAGGTCTGGTTTGGCACCATAGCTCAGAGGTACAAAGTGATATTGCCGAAGCTGTAATAGCCGTAAAAGCATTCTACACCTTCGATCTGGGTCCACGCTTTAGACTGGGTGTCGCAGAAGGCTTATCTTATGTCAGTAACGTCACCCATATCGAGGGAAGCGAGTTAGAAATTAAAGATTACAAACCCTCTAAATTACTTAACTACTTAGACTTCTCATTGGACGTCAACGTAGGCGATATCTTTAACTCTGCCAAGATGGAAAACATGTGGTTTGGTTATAGCATTCACCACAGGTCGGGGATCTTTGAGTCAAGTTCAGCCTTCGGCCGTATTAGCGGCGGCAGTAACTATCAGAGTGTTTACCTGCAGTGGCACTTCTAATACTAAATTAATGCTCATTAAAAAGGCCGCAATTGCGGCCTTTTTATCGTGGACTCTATACTAACGGGTAACCTCATTGGGCTCGCCAAATAGCACTAACGCGCTCTGACCAACCAAAGCGTTAACCAGTAACCTTCCCTGCTCGCCCAATTCCTTTACGGCCGTTTCACTGGCCAAGCTGATAGCGTTATAACGCTCAACATGCACCTGGTTAGAGCCACAAATGGCAAAGAACAAACGGATAATCGATCTAAAGTAAGGTAGCTTTAATGAGGCTTTCCACGAATTTTGTAACGATTGAATACAGGAGAAGTCTAAGCGTTCGATAAACAGGTTTGCGATGCGTGAGTCTAACTGTTTTAGGAAGTCGATTTTATGGGGAAAGTGATGGCTGATCCCGGTACGGCTAATGCCAGTTGCCTCAGACAAAGTTGAATATGACATGGCATCGTAACCCAGATCTAAAATCTGCTTCATCGCCTCATCGAGGATCTGTTGTATGGTCTGTTTAGTTTGGATTTTAGTACGCTTTGCCATAACACCACTTCACTGAAATCGATATGGCGATACTGTAGCAAAAGTACTTTATCAATGCCTAAATCAATCACTTCCATTCAGCTCTCATTCAGCTCTTACTCAGCCGTCATCTGTTGCGAGCTAAGCCAGTCAGCGGCTGCAGTTTGCCCCATCACCTCAACCAAGGTTGGCGTTAAATACTCGCCCAATGTTGCTTTGCGCCAATAGATATAACCCGGCAAAGGTTGCACGGTTCCTGCACCAAAAGTGCGCTGCATAAGGCTAGAAAACTCATTGAGGGTATCTTTGTCATGCAGCACGAGTCGAGGCGATATGTCGCGCCAAAAGTCATTAAAACTATCAAATTGATTTAGCTGCTCAAGTGAATAATGCGCAAGTACCTGCGCGAGCACGGGCACCGACCAGTGGGATATAAACTCACTGTCAGCCATCACCGCGAGATTACGTCTATGGTACTGCTGCCATGCGAGATCTAAACTTTGAGTCTCAAGCGCAATGCGCCAAACCAAATACAGATCCGCCAACCACTCGTGCTGATATGGGCTTGTAATCGTTTGCCCCTGACGACTTAACGCGTCAATGGCATACAGATGCCCAAGCTCGTGCCAATAAGTTAATTGCGCCTGCTGCTTAAGCGGCAAGGAGAAGTGGCCCACGCCCCAATTAATCGTTTGGCTACGCGGTAATTGCTCATAATCAGTGATCACCAAACCAGCAATATGATCATGGCGTAGAGGCAGCACCATCGCGCCCCGCTGACCGAGTAGATAGTGTAAATCGTTGAGCCGAGTGGGAAGTTGACGACGAGCTGATGGCGGAAGCTGGGTAACACAAGTTTCAAGCAGATTTAGCTCGCAAACAAGGGCTTTTTTAGGACCAATATCTGTCCATAAAAAGCCACTTGCAGTACCGACACTGAGCGCAAAAGTGACGGCAAGCGAGCTCATCATATAACGTTAATACTACTGATTAGCCATGATATTTTGGATAATCGCCGTGGTTGAAATACCGTCTTCAAAGCACAAGACTTTGACCTGACCACCGGCGGCCATGACCTCGCTGCCACCGGCAATATCTTCCACTTTATAATCGCCACCTTTAACCAATAGGTCTGGCAGTAAGCGAGAGATAATACGTTGCGGTGTATCTTCGCTAAACGGTACCACCCAATCCACCGAGGCAAGGGCTGCCAATACCGTCATGCGTCTATCTTCGGTGTTAACCGGGCGGCCTTCACCTTTAAGGCGTTTAACCGATGCGTCAGTATTTACCGCCACAATTAAGCGATCGCCCAAAGCGCGAGCCTGTTGTAAGTAACTCACATGGCCTGCATGCAAGATATCAAAACAGCCATTGGTCATCACCACACGCTCACCGCGTAGCTTTGCCTGCTCAAGCGCATAGGCCAGTTGATCTTCGCTGACCGCCCCAAAACCAGACTCACCATGATTAAGCGATAACGCTTCAATTAGCTCAAGGCGGGTCACCGTCGAGGTGCCAAGTTTAGCCACTACGATGCCTGCTGCCGTGTTCGCGATAGCACAGGCCTGCGGCAAATCACTGCCCGCGGCAATGGCGGTTGCTAAAGCTGAAATCACCGTGTCACCCGCGCCCGTTACATCAAAAACTTCACGAGCAACGGTAGGAATATGTAGCTCAGGTTGGTCGCGAGTAATCAAGGTCATGCCTTTTTCAGAGCGAGTCACTAGCATAGCGGTAAAGTCATACGCCTCAAGCAGACCTTGCGCTTTAGTCACTAAGTCCGACTCAGACTCAACCTTGCCCACCACCACTTCAAACTCACTCATATTTGGCGTCAACAGGTACGCGCCGCGATATTTTGCAAAATCACTGCCTTTAGGGTCAACCAACACTTTTACGCCTTTCGCGTTAGCGGCGGCAATAAAGCTTTGTGGCGAAATTAATGCCCCTTTAGCGTAATCAGATAACACCGCGACATCGACCTTATCCAGTTCCGGCAAGGTTTGTGCTAACAGCGCTTCACTCTCAGCTTCAGAGTAGTTTTCTTCAAAATCTAAACGCAATAACTGCTGGTTACGCGACATAACACGCAGCTTAGTGATAGTCGGTTTGCCAGCCACTTTATGCCAGTTCGGCTCGACCCCAAGGGTCTGAATGCCTAGAGTAAGCGCGTCAGCGGTTTCATCTTCACCCACAATACCCGCAAGACTTGCACTGCCACCTAGAGTTGCAATATTGATTGCCACATTAGCTGCGCCGCCTGGTCGATCCTCAAGCTGTTCAACTTTAACTACAGGAACAGGAGCTTCAGGTGAGATCCGCGCGGTAGGGCCCGCCCAATAGCGATCTAACATTACGTCACCGACAACGAGAACCTTGGCTTTTTCAAATGCTGGCAGAGAAATCTTCATAGTGCCTATATCTTTCGCAAAATTTAATTGTGATTGTACCTAATTCTAATCGCTTTTGAGTTAGAATAATGAGTAATTTTTCAATGGACTCGAGAATTACGTGGTAGAAAAAGCGCAATTTACATCTCACCTTTATCACCCTAAGTATTGGCTTATATGGTTAGGCGTCGGCTTTATGCGTTTAACTCAGCTATTACCGCTTCGAATTCAGATGAAAATGGGCGCCGCAATCGGCCGTCTTGGCATGAAGTTAATAGCCAGTCGAGTAAAAACCGCAAGACGCAACCTTGAGCTATGTTTCCCCGAGATGTCGCCAAGCGAGATGCAACAGTTACTGACGCAAAACTTCGAGCAAACAGGCAAAGCTATCTTCGATACCGCAAATGCTTGGTGGTGGTCTGATGAAAAAATTCAGCAACACATGACAATAAAAGGCCAAGAGTATGTCGAGCAGACATTAGAAAGTGGTCAAGGCGTGATTCTGTTTGCGGTCCATTGTCTGCCTCTAGAGATAGGCGCCCGTATTTTTGGTCAGTTCCAGCCCGGTGTTGGCGTGTATCGCCCGCACAATAATCCGGTGATGGAATACTTACAGGTTAAAGGTCGGCTCCGCTCGAACAAAGCCTTAGTCCCCAAACGCGACCTACGCCAGATGGTACGCAGCCTGCGCGAGCCTAACGTTATCTGGTATACCGCCGACCAAGATTTTGGCCGTTCAAGCGCCACTTTCATCCCCTTCTTTAATGTACCCGAAGCCGCAACGATCACCGGCGCCACCACTCTAGCCAGACTGGGAAAAGCCAAAGTGTTGCCTTTCTTTGTTGAGCGTAATAGTGACGACACAGGCTACAATATTGAGATCCAGCCGCCGTTAGATAACTTTCCCGGCGAGAATGAGATTGAAGATGCCAAGCGTGGCAATAAGATTATCGAAGAGATTATTAGCCGTAATAAATCGCAGTATATGTGGTTACATAGACGGTTTAAGACACGGCCTAATAAGGGTGATGCTTCGCTATATAAATAGGTTCTAGGTTCTAGGTTCTAGGTTCTAGGTTCTAGGTTCTAGGTTCTAGGTTCTAGGTTCTAGGTTCTAGCAAAGCTAAAGGTATCAGGCTACGCCTGACTAGGGTCGTGAGCTGGAAGCTCACGACCTTTTATCAAACGTAGTTTGATTAGCTATAACTGCAGGCGAAGCCCCGTGATGTTGATTGTTAGACGCAGTCTAACTTAAAGGTCAAACAAAGTTTGATGGCCAGCAGCCATAGATGCAATCTAACTCCCCCACTTTAGTCAAAGTGTAAAATTGACATCGACAGCCCATAGCTAAATACTGTTAAAAAGACACACCCGAGTGACCTAGGCTGATCCTAGTATCAGCAACTAGTATCAGCACACTGGAATGTGCACGCTATAACACTCGTCCAAGGTTAACGAATTAACCTGAAATTGGAGCGCCAATGTCACTGAGTCAAAGCGACCTTACCCGTATAGCACTGGATATCACATCAGGGCTGTCAGATCACGATAGATACTCAAGACTTCTTGATACCATACGTCAAACTCTGCACTGTGACGCCGCCGCGCTGCTGCAATTTAGCGGTAAACACTTTACCCCACTGGCTATCGATGGTTTGAGTCCCGATGTACTTGGCAGGCGCTTTATATTGAGCGAGCACCCAAGACTTGAGGCCATCGCTCGCGCGGGTGATGTGGTAAGATTTCCAGCCGACAGTAAACTGCCCGACCCTTACGATGGTTTAATTCCCCATCAAGAAGACCATTTAATGGTGCACGCCTGTATTGGCCTGCCTTTAGTCGCTAACGGCGCGCTTATCGGCGCGGTCACTATCGACGGTTTTGACCCAGAGCAGTTCAATAGCTTTAGCGATAAAGAGCTACGCACCTTAAGCGCTATCGCGTCGGCATCACTTAACAATGCCCTGCTTATCGAAAAGCTAGAAAAACAGGCGCTGCAATCTCAAGAGCCGCCATCGTTCAACCACAATAGCTCAGACAGTGAAGTGGAAATTATTGGTCAATCCTCTGCTATCCAAACACTGCAAAACGAGCTTAATGTGGTAGCCAGTACCGACCTTAATGTGTTGATTTTAGGTGACACGGGGACCGGTAAAGAACTGGTTGCCAAATCAATCCACCAGCGTTCGCTGCGAGCAGGTAAACCGCTGGTGTATTTAAACTGCGCCGCCCTGCCTGAGTCCGTTGCTGAAAGTGAGTTATTTGGTCATGTAAAAGGCGCCTTTACTGGCGCGATTAGCCATCGTAGCGGAAAGTTCGAGACGGCCGATAAAGGCACCCTCTTTTTAGATGAGATCGGTGAATTACCACTGTCCTTACAGTCAAAATTATTGCGGGTATTACAGTATGGCGATTTACAAAAAGTCGGCTCTGATAAAAGCTTAAAGGTTGATGTGCGCATCATCGCCGCCACCAATAAAGATCTCAAGCAAGAAGTCTTGGCCGGACGCTTTAGGGCCGATCTTTATCATCGTTTAAGCGTATTCCCAGTCATAGTGCCACCGCTAAACGAGCGCGAAGGCGATGTAATCTTATTAAGCGGCTTTTTTGTCGAGCATAGCAGAGAAAAACTCGGTTTAAAGAGCCTGAGATTAAGCCCTGACAGTATTAACCTGTTAAATAGCTATGATTGGCCGGGTAACGTACGAGAGCTTGAACATGTTTTGCGCCGCGCGGCGGTATTGTCCAGAGCGCAGTCTCAGTCAGATATTGCGGTGATCACCCCGCAACACTTTGACTTGCGTGGTCAAGACAAGCAGCAGTTTGAGACAACATTTAAAACAGCAACGCAAACCCGCCAAACAATAGCCATTGAGCAAACGCTAAAACAAGCTACTGAAGCGTTTCAGGCGCAATATATTAGCCAGACATTAGTCGCTAACAGCAACAACTGGGCGGCAACGGCCAGAGCGCTAGATGTCGACTCCGGTAACCTGCACCGACTCGCTAAACGTATCGGCATTAAATAAAACCTTGGCTGATATCGCCTATATAATTCAGTAGATTAAGCTGATATAAATTGGCCTGTTTATTCATGCTAAAAAGGCCGTTAAAAGGAATTAAGACTAAATTGCAGCGATTAATAACCCACTCCATTACTGCGTTATCGATACTCATGCTCTCTTTGCCCGTGAGCGCCCAGGACACACATGAGCCTAAAGCCTGTGAGCTGAGCACGCTTGCTCAGCCGCTATTTCATGCCGAGCAGCGATTGCAGTATCGTCTGCTTGATAATGGTCTTCAAGTTCGGATTCTGCCTTTAGACGATACACAAGCCGTTTCCATTGCCAGCCAGTTTGATGTGGGCTCCCGCAATGAAGTTAACGGCCAGACCGGTTATGCTCACCTGTTTGAACACATGTTATTTAAGGGCAGTAAACATGCCCCCGGCGACAGTTATACTCAAACCATGAGCGCCTTAAGTGGCCAGTTTAATGCCAGCACTTTTTTTGATTTCACCAATTACTACTTAACCGTGCCCTCCCAAGCACTCGAGCTGAGTTTGTGGCTTGAGGCCGACCGTTTTCGTTATCCGACCTTGAATGAGACGACGGTAAAAAATCAGCAAGCTGCTGTACTCGAGGAGATGGCCACCAGCATAGATAATCAGCCTTATGTGCGCAGCGCGATGGAGTTCTTACTGTCGCAAGTTGAGAATACGCCCTATGGTCATGCGGTGATTGGCAGCGTGGCTGATGTCAAGGCGGCCACACCCGAGAGCTTAAACGCTTTTCATCAACGCTATTACCGCCCCGATGCCATGCAGTTAAGCTTGGTGGGCGATATTCCAGCTCAAACCCAGTCTTGGGTAGATGAGCAGTTTGGTGACTGGCAAGCACCCAACATTGAGCGGACACAATTAAGTGATCTTAAGATAACCCCACAGCCTGTGCATGGTGAGATTATCGATGAGAGAGGCCCCTGGCCTGCGGTGCTATTAGCGTGGCACACTGCGGGGAGCAACTCACCCGATGCAGCCGGATTAGCCTTACTTGAGGCCTATCTGTTTCAAAACAAAAGCAGCCTCATTCAAGGCACTAGCCTTAACGACCCCGACCAGCTGTTAAGTTACTCTATCCCGTTAACGATGACCCATCACGGCGTAACTAACTTAGTATTAGTGCCACGCGCGCGCACTTCGCTCGATAGGCTCACTGAAAATGTGCAGGGCTTAATCGACACAGTGACAGACAAGCCGATATCAGCTGCCAAACTGTGTCAGCTAAAACAAATTTGGCTTAATAAAGCGCTAGCGCGTTTAGACTCACCATCACAACTAGCAAAAGCACTGTCGGCCACAGCCCCGCAAGATAAGCATCATCCACTGACCGGGCCGTGGCAGAGAGTTAACGCCGTCACCCCTGCACAACTGCAAGCTATTGCCCAAGGCTATTTTAGCCAAAATGGCGTTCGTCTCGACCTGCTTCCGCCTTGGTATATTCGCGCCACTAAGTCAGTTTTAGAACTCTTGCCTAAGGGAATGACCGACAGCCTTGAAGAGGGAGTAATGTGATGAAGCCATATATTGAAAAGCCGCTGAAGCAACAACTTAAGCCACTAACCTGTGGCACGCTACTGCTAAGCGTAATGTTAAGTCTATTGGGCTGCCAGCAAACCCAGATAACATTTACCCCAACCGCTGAGCCGCAGCTGCCAATATTTGATAAGTTGCAGGGCGCACCAGAGATTGCCGCACTAACCTATCAAGCTGCCACTCCCATTGAGCGTGTAGTGCTGCCGATTGAAATTGAAGCAGAACCTGATTCTGATTCTGATTCTGTACTTGAGCCTCAGTTAAAACCAGAGCTTGAACTGTACCTATTTGACGATACGCCCTCTGGGTTAAATCATCTGTCGCTAGTGGCTTATAGCCAAACTCCGATGGCAAATCTTGATGTGCTGGTGAATGCTTTTCGCGAAAAAATCCGCTACTTAGCGCAGCAATCAAACTTAGCCTGCGCTGAGAGTCTGCGTATTCGCCCAAGCATGCACAACCTGACTATTAGTATCGATTGCCCCGACTCCCCCGCTCTTGCTAGTGAGTTGTTAATGCAGTTTTGGCAAGCCGCTAGTGTTAACCAAATAGGCAGTTTTGATGAGATAGGGAGTTTTAACGAAATAGACATCGCCAATGTGCGCCGCCAACTCAAGTTGGCTAAACATATCAATGCCTACAGTGGCGCCGAAATTGATGATGTGTGGGCTAAAAAAATCCTCGGTGAGCAACATGTTTATAATCAAGTGCTCAACGACAAAACCCTTGCTGATGAGCTTGACTTAACCAAGCTTAACCAAGTCAGAGACACGATTTTTGCCCAATCTAACTGGGCGCTGTTTGCCAATCTAAGCCTTGGACAAGACAAGCAGTTTACTTCTGCGGTGACAAAGCAATTTAGCTCGTTAATCTCTACTGCCCAGCTCGCAAACTCAGCGGCGAGCAGCAAATTGACAACGCGTTCGAGTGCCGTGATGGACTCTAGCCCTGCTGTCATCCCAGCTATCAGTCCTGCAGTCGATATCAGCAATGATAACAAGACACTGTTTATCATCGATGCCCCTGGTAGCGTACAAACACAGGTACGTATCGGCTACCCACTGGATGCCAGAGATACAAGCAAGGATAGCATTCAAGATTGTAAACTACTGGCCAGCTGGCTTGGGCGCAGTTTTTCAGGCCGGCTTTATTACGATCTACGCGAAGTGCGCGGGCTAACCTACGGCATCTATGGCCGCTGCTTTGATAATCCACTATCACGCACACTTAAGTTTTACGGCAGCACTAAGCTTGAGCACTCAGGTGCCTTTATCAGCGGCGTGTTAGATCATTTAGCATTAGCAAGCCAAACGCCGGCATCAACGGCAGAGGTTAGTACCTTAAAGAACTACCTCACTAGTCAGCAGATGCTACGCCAAGCCAGCTACCGCGCCGTCGAGTTCGATAGCATAAAGCAGTTAGTGCGCGGCTATGAACCTGAGCGCGAGCAAAAAGAGGCTGCAAGGTTGGCAGCCTTAACCCCTGCACAGCTACAACAGATTGCCAGCTCGGTATTTAACAATACGCCCTATATCGTGATTAGAGGCGATAGTGACAAAATACGCGAAGATATTAAGCAAAAATTGCCCGAGTGGAACATTGTTAACGCCAGTGTCGATTAGCCAATATGACTCGCTGTGGCGACAATAACGCTCTGCTCATCTGCCGACATTCAGGCTATGCCATCCCTATGGCCATCCCTATGACAACCCCTATCACATAACAGTGGTGACATAGGGGTTGCATAGCGGTGATGGCGTACCACTGACCCGCCAATTTACACCACCGATTATTGATGCTTTTTCAAGCGCCAAACTATCAAGTTTGCGACTGAGATATCAGCCTTAAAAAATAAATCACATTTAGATTTCAGTTCTTCAAAGTTGCGGTCGCATTAATTTGCAAAATTGGGTTTATTTTAAGGAACTGTAATGCATTCGAGCATGACCAAATTTGCTATCGATGATGGCTCTACCAATGTAAAAATTAGCTGGATTGACAACGGTCAAGTGCGTAGTGTTACCTCACCTAACTCTTTTCGTAAGGACTGGAAAAGTGCTGCTTTACTCAGTGACCGCAAAGTATTTAACTACCAAATCGCATCGACTAAATACACCTACGATGCCACATCTGACAAAGCACTTTCTACCACTCATGTTGCCTTTCAATATGATGACTTAAACCTACTTTCTGTTCACCATGCTCTGCTACAAACTGGTGTAAAGCCAGGTCCTGTCAGTATTTTGGTTACCTTGCCCATCACCGAGTACTACAAAGCTGACGATTGTCAGAAAAACGAAGAAAATATCGCACGTAAAAAAGCTAACTTGATGCGCGAAATTACGCTTAACAAGGGCGAGCTATTTACCATTGTTGACGTTGAAGTGCTGCCAGAAAGCCTACCGGCCGTGTTGACCACACTGATGGACTCAGGCGTTAACGAGTTCGCTAAATCATTAGTGATTGATTGCGGTGGCACAACCTTAGATATGGGCGTGATTGTCGGTGAATTTGACGATGTATCGGCTGTTTATGGCAATGCCGAGATTGGCGTGTCTATGGTCACCAACGCAGCGAGAAAAGCCTTATCTGCGGCAGACAGCGACGCGAGTTACTTAGTGGCTAACGAGCTCATTAAGCGCCGCCATAACCGCGAGTTTGTTGAAGAAGTCATTAACGATATCAGCAAGGTAGACTGGGTACTTGAGCGTATCGAAGACAAGATTGCCGAGCTCGGTGCGGCTGTTGCCTATGAAGCTAAAACCTTTACCCGTAATCCAAACCGCATCTACTTAGTGGGTGGCGGCGCGATGCTGATTGAAAGCGCGATCCGCGATGCGTATCCGTCGCTGGGCGAAAAGATTGTGATGGTGAAAGATCCGCAAGAAGCGCTATCACGCGAGATCTGCTGCTACCACGCGGCAGAGCCAAGCGACGCGGCTTAAAGGGACCCTTATGCGCATTCGATTCAATGTAGGTCTAGAGCCTGAAATCTATGACAGCCACAGCTACGCCATAAAAACCCTAAGGGGTTGGCAGCAGCAGGAAAAAGCGCGTAATGATGAGACTGATATCGTGCTACAGCGCCGTATTCAGTTTCATCGCGATCTCTATCTATCGGGATTATTCCTGCATGAATTGGCGCCGCAGTTGCCGTCTATGCTCACTCAGACTCTGCTACAAGATAAGGTGAACTGCCAAACCTTAGTGTGCCAGATCCGCTCAGCGGGCCTGTCTTTAGAATCGAGTGAAGATAACGGTTTATCTGAGCAGCAGTGGCTAAAGTTAACCTCTATGCTTGAGGGCACTAGCTTACCTAATCAGCAAAGCGAGCCATTGAACCTAAGCTCAATTGAGCAGTTACAACAAGGGCAGGAGCAGTTAAGTAAACTGTTCAATAACTTGCCCGCCGTAGCAGACACGGTGCAGCCTCATGCAGAAATTGATTTAGCCGCGCAATTTAGTCAGCTTAAACAGGGGCAGGACAAGTTAATGGCACAGATAAAAAGTCTATCTAGCCAATTAGCCCAAACACCTGCCAGCGCAGGTGCGAACGATGAGGCACCAAACTTAGCGACTCAACTTGAGCGAGCAAGCCGAGTAAAATCCAAAGGCCTGTGGTAATTATTGTCGTTTTTTGTCGTTTTTTGTACGTTAAGATAATCCACTTTCATGCTGTTGAGGGTGGATTATCGTTTTCGCTAAATAATCGATAGCCTGTGGTTAATAGTTAATGATTAATAGTTAGCAGATATCACCCTCACAACATCAGCCGATGCACGTTAATCATTAGGCATACTCACGTATAGCTGTGCCCAACATCCTCGATCAAGCTGATATACTCTCGCCATCTAACGTAATGAGCCCTATGTGAAACCATGACTAATCAAGCCTGCAACTTAATCAGCCAACAGGTCGAACACGGCGGCAGTGATGAGCCGCTGTCACAGAGTGGTCCACAGGCTCGCTACCTGCAGCAGGTAGAGCGGCTGCTGATTATTGATGACAGCGCGCAGCACCAAGCCGTTAATGCGCTCGAGCAATTGCATCAGCGGCTAACTCAAATGCCTCAAATGAATGGCCATGCAAATCCAGTCTGTCAGGGGCTGTATTTATGGGGTGATGTTGGCCGCGGTAAAACCTATTTGATGGATCTGTTTTACAATAGCCTTGAGGGTGGTGCTAAAACTAACGTCCCTAAGCTTAGATTGCACTTTCATCGCTTTATGGCACGGATCCATAAAGACTTGATTAGCGAAGCGGGTAATCGTGATCCACTCAAGCGCATTGCCAAACGGGTCGCCAAAGAGTGCCGCGTGTTATGTTTTGATGAGTTTTTTGTCAGTGATATTGGCGACGCCATGATTTTAGCCAAGCTGTTTGAAGCGCTATTCGAGCAAGGTATTACCTTAATCGCCACCTCTAATACCCCGATTAATGAGCTATATAAAAATGGCTTACAACGACAGCGATTTTTACCCACGATAGATCTATTAAATACCTTTACCCAAGAAATCCACCTGAGTGGCGAGCAGGACCATCGTTTTCATCAGGTAACAGCAAAAAGCCAGACCCAGCGCTACTTTGTTGAAACGCACTCTCAAGAGTTGGCTGCTGAAGCTAACGAAGTGACTGAACAGTTTGAGCGCATTTTTAGCGCTTGCTCTAATGCTGATACCGATACTAATGCAGGTGCATTAATTTCAGCGCCGCTGTTAATTCATGGCCGCATAATCGACACCGTAAAATACACCTCCAAAGTGGCCTGGTTTGAGTTCGACGCCCTGTGTGACGGCCCACGTTCGCAGCTCGATTACATCGACATCGCCAGCCGCTTCAGCACAGTACTGCTGACTCAAGTGCCTGTATTAGGCGGCGAGCCCCGCAGTTGGATTAGGGCCCGCGGCACCGAAGATGGCGCCCAGCACTTTACAACCACTGTAATTGAAAGCGCCAATACAACTGCCGCTATTGAAACGGCTGCATTTAACACTGCTGCTTTTGAAACGGGCAATAGACAACTGTCTTACGCGGTGAGTGATGACCCCGCGCGGCGTTTTATCAGCTTAGTAGATGAGTTATATGACCAAGGAGTGGAGCTGTATATTCAAGCCGCTGTGTCTATGGATGAGCTGTATATTGGCGGCGCGCTTAGTTTTGAGTTCAGACGTACATTGAGCCGCCTGACCCAGATGCAGAGTTTACAATATTGATCCCCCAATAATGGGGATCAACTTTGGCTTTGGCCTCTAGAATTAACGTTAGACTTCGACTAACAAACTAGATAAATCGCTAGCACTTCCGATAGGAAAATCGGCGTTCCCTGTTAGTTTTGTAACTCACTTCTTCCCCTATTTACTTTATTCGTATTAAGGTTCGATTAAATCTATTGCTCATCTCAAGCTTGCGGCATAATAGCGCCAATTACATTACAGAGTCGTAAAAATGGACAACCAGCAAGAAAGTTACATGACTGAAGAAACCCTTATTGAAACAGTCGAAAATCAGATCGCCGACGGCGAACCGAAAAAGGTCAAAGAGACCTTGATGCGTTTGGTGATGACAGGAACGCCGCGTGAAGAAGCGATTCAATGGATGGCATGTGCGCTAGCGATTGAAGTCAGTGATGTGATGCTAAATGGTGCTTCGTTTAACGAAAAACGTTACAACCAGCATTTAGATGCCATGCCAAATTTAGATTGGATGGAAGACTGATATTCACCTATGTCATATCGAGCTCTTTAATATCAAGCTCCTTGGCATCAACTTATCTCGCATGTTAAGTGGTGTTCTCGTTGCTATGCTGTTTGGGCTTTCTATACAAGAAAGCCCCGCGCATCAAGCCGAGTTAACACCAAGCCCTACACCTCAAGCAAATGCACCTCAAGCAAATGATCCTAAAGCAAAGAGAGAATTCACCGTGAGCCAGCCACATACTCTGACATTAGATGACGTATCGTTTGATAAAAAAACAGGCCGAATTGATGTGTATCATGGTGATTATCAACACATCATTATCCCCGATAATTTTGATGGTATCCCCGTTACTAAGATCTGGGACTATGCTTTTTCAGAGGCTGAGGAGTTAAGCGAAGAATTCGAAGAGTTCCCAAAGAACCCAATCGCCAGCATCGTTATTCCTAATACAGTAACAGAAATCGGCGAAAGTGCGTTTCGACGCAATGCCCTAACTCAGATTGATATTCCGACTTCTGTCACTCGAATCGGCTATTATGCCTTTGCAGAAAACACATTAACTCATGTCGATATTCCAGACTCTGTGACAGAAATCGTAGAGGGTGCATTCGCCAAGAATGCCTTAACCCACCTGACTCTGCCAAATTCACTGACTGAAATTAATGAGCGAGTGTTTCAATTTAATGCGTTAACCAGCATCACTATTCCTGATTCCGTGACTTAAATCGGTTTAGGCGCATTTAGGGGAAATGAACTTCAAAGCATCACCATTCCTAACTCGGTAACTGACATTGGTTCTGAAGCGTTTGCAGATAATGCCATAACCTATGTTTTGATCCCGACTTCGGTCACTTACATGGGTGATGACGCTTTTACCGATAACCCATTAAGGGGCCGGATTATCAAAGGCTTTGGCAAGAAAAAGCCGCGCAGAGAACTCACTGACGAAGAGTGGCTCGAAGCCTTTGGTGACTTATAAGGTTAAGTCACCCAAACCTGAGATTGAGTATCAAGCAGTGCTTGACCAAGGTCGTGAGCTTCCAGCTCACACACGGGCAAAAGGGTGACTACAGCTACCCCCTCTTGACCATTTCTTTCATAAAGAGTCCGAGCCGCCCCGACGAAGTTGTTGATCCTCATACTCCAATAAAAATTGACTAACGGCTCAGATGGGACATCTGATGTGAATGGACTCACAAATGCCGCGATGGCATGGATGCCAAAGAGCGGCCATGTCCCCCCGAGCCTGAACCATCATCCATGATGATTCCACGACACTATTTTGGGTAAAGAGTCATCTTTATTTCGGCAACTCCGATGGGGAACAGTGTTTTCTGTAAGCTATTCCAACCAATTAGCGATTGATTTATGGTTCAAGATAGAAGAACAGAGTATTAAGATTCGAATAGTTTACTCTGACCCCACATTTCACTTTCGAAAATATCAATAACCTTTTTTGAAACGCTTGGCTGCATGTTGAGCGCTATTAATGAGTTTCCCTAAGGCTCTGTCTTTACTGCGTTTCTCTGCCAGCGTTGCACCATTGAGTGCTTGCTCTTTGAGTAACTTCTGAAAACTATGCAAACGCCTTTCTGTTAAATCACCATTTTTGATGGCTCTTTGCACAGCACAACCCGGTTCAGAATCATGGGAGCAATCAGAGAAGCGACATTGCTGCGCAAGCTCTGTAATTTCAGCAAATGTTTCACTCACACCATGCTCACTGCCAGCAAGCTGTAATTCACGCATTCCTGGGGTATCCATTAGAACGCCACCGCTTGCTAATACCTTGAGTGCCCGGTGTGTTGTGGTGTGGCGCCCCTTACTGTCATCCTCGCGAATGCCGCCTATTTGCTGAGATTCAAAGCCCAGCAAGCTATTAACTAGGGTTGATTTACCCACGCCAGATGAGCCCATAAAGGCAATGGTTCTACCATTACGACAGTACGCTTCAAGCAGTTTAATATCTTGGCTATCAAGCGCATTGAGAGTATGCACCTGCAACATAGAGTCTAACTGCTGTACTTGCTCTCGCTTAGCATCGGCATCTTCACACAGATCAGATTTAGTTAACAGGATCACCGGCTCAACCATCGCTTCGCGGGCGAGGGTGAGGTAGCGCTCAATTCGGCTCAAACTAAAGTCATGATTCAGAGAAGAGACAATCATGACAATATCGATATTGGCTGCAATCAGCTGAGTCGCCACCTTAGACCCGGGCGCTTTACGCTCGAATAGTGACTGACGTTCAAGACTTCGATGCAATCTTAGTTGGTCATCAAATAACACCCAATCACCAACACAAATTTTCTCATCAATCACAGTAAAAGTGAGACTTTGCAGCCCTTGCTCCGACATCACCACGATACGGTCACGATGCTGTTCCATTACTCGACCGATAGCAAAATCAGTTAGGTCTTCTAAGCTCAGCTGTTGCTGAAAAAATGGTTTCCATCCAAGTTGTTGAAGTGTTGGAGTTTGGCTATTCACGTACTGTTTTCTCACATCTAATGGTTGTATTCATCTTAGAGGCATTTAGCCAGAGACAATTGAATATTTCCGACAGTTTAAATTCAAAAACTTAAATTCGACAAGCTTAAAGAGAATTAGATCTGACACCGCCATAAGCATCAATGGTCAGCCCACGCTCTTTTTCATAGGTTTGGGGTAAAGCCTAGCAGCTTCTTTAGGTAGCGGATCAAATGAGGTTGCTCGCTAAAGCCGAACTTTAAGGCGACATCCACCCAATCAAGTTCTGCTGAATCTAGTTGATACACATATTCTAGCATCTTTTCCAAGCGGTTCATTGATTGGCATTGTTTAAGGGGTAGCCCAGTAACCCGCTGAAAACTTCTGTCGAGTGTGCGTTGTGAACAATAAAACTTGCCACAATAAACACTTCCAATATCCCTATAGGTCAGATGCCAAGGAGCGGCCTGCCCCAAGAAAGCGATGCCCACATCCCTGTGCGCATCATGACACTTTTTTAGATAAGCAGTCTTCAACCTACTTCGGCAGTTTCGATAGGGAATAGATGTTTTCTGGGAACTAAATAATCTTATTTAGTTTTGAATTATGGCTAAAAAAACAGATTCAGTTTGCACCACATTAACTCTTAAATTAAATCTTACTCTGACCCAATGTTCCTTGACCCAACCATCCTAAAAAGGGATCAGAGTTTACACATTGCGAACGATAAAGCTGTCAGCGGCTGAGGTCATTTGCAGATACATCAGATAACAGACGGGTATTAATATCAAAGAGAACACAGCCAAAATCACAATTATAAACAGATGCATTGTTGGCTTGATAACTGCTGTATCGGGGTTGCTGGGGTTGTAGTGCACTTGGATCTTTTTGCCACGAGGAAACTCTGCCACCAAGGCTTCGGCCTCCTCCAAAGAATAACCAGGGATGGCACCTGTGATGTCGGTCTTATTACTCTTGTGGTAGATTTTGCCGTCAACAGCATAGAAATACTCGATAGCAACCTCGTAATGAGAATCGGCGCTGCTTCTTTCATGATAGCGCTCAATGAGCCAGCAATTCACGACCATCCCTTTAGCTGTTGGCCAATTAAAAGCAGCATGAGACTGATGCACAGCATAAGTTGCCACCCCTACAGCACAAGAGAACATGGTAAACATAAACCACATTAATATTGAAATCTGCGACAGCTTAAACCGCTTCACTATTGTTATCCTCAACATCCGCACAAGCTTTTTTATTGCAATCGACGCTACAGCCCTCAGTGCAATCCTTGTGACTATTCATCAAGGCTTGATAGCCTTTCACAAGTTTTATCAATGGCCATATCATGCTAATAACCAGCAACACCAACGCCAGCAAACCTAAGCCAAGCAGATAAAGAAAATCATCACCTCCGCCTCCGGAAAATAGCCCGCCACGATTAAATATGTTGGCTCCCCAAGCTGAGGCAAAGGCAGCCAAATTCAGCGTTAGGTGCAAGCCAAGCGATTGCAATATAACCCAATAACCTTGTTTTAAAACGGGCGATTGGATGCGGTACCAGTTAACCCCAACCCAACCAAGCCAGCCTATCCATAGCGCCGCCGCAGGCAACCAAAGAACGCCAAGAATATAAATAACAGGCACAGCAAAGTAACTGTAGCGTAGCTGCGTGAGTTGAGAGTGTCTTGATAAGTCCATTTTAAATCCTTATTTACAGCGACTTTAGCCAACAACGGTTTAAGACTAAAACGACTCTAGACAGTCGTACTGTAATACATCTTGTTTTTTTCTCTGGTATTAGGCCTTGCTCTCTAAGGTATCCCTAAGGCAATACAATCAAGCTTCGCTTGATAAAGGTCGTGAGCTTCCAGCTCACACTCGGGCATGCTAAAACATAAGCCACCCATGCTAAATCAACAAGGGAGGGTAAAAAACATGCCATCAACGTTAGGTGTCACGACAGGACGACATTATTGCTAAATGTCAGAGGCTTTTGATTCGTAGGTTAAGGGGGGAAACTCACTGTGTTGTAATAGATAGACGACTTCCCACGGAGTTTTATCGGTTTGCCTGAATGTTTCGGCATAGTACATATGACTTTCAGCCAGCGCCTTGGGGGCCGGTGGTGTGTCTATCCATTTTGACCCGGTGATGTTATTGAATTGATAATTGAAAGGCAAGTGCAACGGACTACGCAATGAAAATTTGGCGCTGTAGCCGGCATCGCGGTGTTTTTCTGTTATCCAGACGCTCACGTAAAAGCCCGGCGCGGTATCCCAGGTTCCCTGAACAGGGTATTCCCAATCCCGGTCTTGTGTTATCTCCACTGAAGCGATTTGTGGATGGTCCTGCAATACATCATTAAGACTGGTGTATGGGTCAATACCGAATGCAGACAGTTCCTCTATAATCATTTGATAGTGTGCCTGCCCACCGCCCTCTTCTATTTGTTGGCTTGAGAGTTGATGACTGTTGTAGATCATGTCCGCCATACTCATGTTCATTACGACTCTGGCCGGTGAGTTAATGTAATAGAGGGCAGCATAGGCCAGTGCAGCCAAAAGCGTGATTGAGCAGAACCGTTTCCAGTTTATCCTGCCCAGAGCGCGTTTGAGTTTGCTTTTAAACAGGTTGTGGGTTTTGCGCTTAGAGTAGGGTGTGGGTTTTCGCAACATTCAGGGTACCGACATTAGGCGTTTTGGCTTATTCAGCCGAATGTCACGCAGCGTAAAGGGATATTGGAGCTGGAGCAAGTCAAATGTTTGATCAGGATACACTTTACTTATATGGACTCACCCAATGCGTGGTTAAAACATAAGTTAAAACATAAGCTACCCATGCTAAATCAACAATAAGTGGCGGGCCAAAAACATGCTATAAACAATGGGTGTCATTACTGGATTTCTTAGGTGCAAGCCAAGCGATTGCAATATAACCCAATAACCTTGTTTTAAAACGGGCGATTGGATGCGGTACCAGTTAACCCCAACCCAACCAAGCCAGCCTATCCATAGCGCCGCCGCAGGCAACCAAACAACGCCAAGAATATAAATCACCGGCACAGCAAAGTAACTGT
Organism: Shewanella sp. 30m-14; assembly: GCF_052977125.1. NCBI lineage: Bacteria > Pseudomonadati > Pseudomonadota > Gammaproteobacteria > Alteromonadales > Shewanellaceae > Shewanella > Shewanella sp. 30m-14. The sequence goes on from NZ_JBRILW010000002.1 coordinate 236,753, forward strand.
AGCGCAGCTGCGTGAGTTGGGAGAGCTGCGTGGGTTGAGAGTGTCTTGATAAGTCCATTTTAAATCCTTATTTACAGCGACTCGATATAACACGGTATTAGACTAAAGCGACTCTAGACAGTCGTGCTGTAATACATCTTGGTTTTAGTGCTAACCTTGATATTAACAATGGGGGTCAATGCTATTTCTACTGTTGATCAGCTTGTTATAAGCCTGCCAGTGATGTGCGTAGCTCTTCTATGCTTTGAACACCAAGTTCACTACTTGACCAACCAAACTTGTCATTATCAAAGCGAGGAAAAATATGGAGGTGATAATGGCTTAACTCATTAAACTTACCGTTGTTTTGAATAAATGAGATTCCATCAGGTTGAAACTTGGTCGCGATACGTTGATAAAGCTCTTTGGCGACGCTTTGTATTTCCAAGTTTACCTCAGGGGGCAAATCAATAAACGACTCAAAAGGCTTCTTTGGACAAATTAACACGTGACCAAAGTTAATAGGGCTATGATCCGCGAAAGCAATAACGTTTTCGGATTCATAAATAATGACAGCTTCTATTTCCCGAGATACGATCTTTTCAACTATTGTCACTAATTTCCCCTTGGGCTTATAACGCCTTGTTAAAGTGTGAGGCGCGCAATATCGAAGCCTCCGCATACCATCTTAACCACTAAACCTGACGCATGGTAAAAATGCTACGCGTGCCGAATCACTATTGAACAATTTCTTATATGTGTTTTTCCTTAAGTTTCTCTACAATACGGACTACTTTTTCTGCTCTGTATACGTAAGGGATTTCCACACTGCCACCAGGAGAGTAAAGCCTAACCGTCGCGTAGCCACACAACCAACCTAGTATCGGTGTGATTATTTCAATATTTTCAACACTTTGATATTCAAGAGTATCATTGACTCGTGGCGAGATCCCGCGGATTACTGATATTTTGTCGTAAAACAAAGTTACCCTAACGGTAAATGGATCAACTATATGGTCTGCATCTCTCAAAACATAAAGAGCTGGGAGAAGAAGCAGACTCAATAAAGTATCTTCAGCTAAGTTTTTCCCCAGTAAAGTTCCAACCAACCAATTAAAAATGAGGTACACAAAGTAAATTGCTAACAACTTCGAAACTGTTTCAATTGAAGCTTCAAATGCCCTCAACTTATGAGACGTTTTTAGTTTGCGCATAATCCTCCAACACATATAACATTTGTATAGTGCGAATGCGCACGTATTCGGCGAAACGCGAGCACATTTAATAAATCTATTATTTAATTTTCACTGAAGAAAAGCTATTGATTTATAAGCACTCTACCTTGGTATTATTGGATAAACATGCACAGAAATGAGCAAAGTGAGCATTGGTATTGAGGTTGAATCGAAAGAAATAAATCGGTCAGGGTAAATTTTCTACAAGACTCATAGAAAACACCTACCCCCATCGGAGTTGCCGAAGTGCGTAAATAAAAATGCCGTAGAGCCATCATGGATGATGGTTCAGGATCGGGGGGACATGGATGTCCCATCTGAGCCGTTAGGCGATTTTTATTGAAGTATGAGGATCAACAACTTCGTCTGGGGCGTCATGGTGGATGCAAGGAGGATAAGGACGAGCAGTCCTCCTTGCCCGGGTGTGGGATGGAATCCCACGACTTTAGTTGTTAGACGCAGTCTAACTTAAAGCTCAAGCGCAGCTTGGTAAAAAACAATTTTTAGACGAAGTCTAAATAAACATCGCTATCATGCCACCAACCGTGGCAGCAGCCTTAACATATTGGCCTGCAGAATATGAAGGGTCACCGTTCTCATCGATCTCCTCGGGGTGATCGAGCCCTAGCGCACCAAATACAAACGACTCTAAATCGCCACCTTCCTCTTCGGCTTTGACGCCGTCAGCTGTAGAGCCTGTAGCCGTTGAACTGCTTGCTTTAGCACTGCCTTGCTCTGTGATGAGCTTATCTTGTGCAGCCGTTGATAATACCACTGTGGTGCTGGCGCCTGTATTTGGGAGCGGCTTAGCTAAGGCGCTAGCAGAAGCTGCATTGGCAGCGATATCTGGCACGTGACTGGCTGTGGCTTGCTGAGTAGCCGAATCAGCTGCAACGTTGGAGGTGATTTTAGCCCCTACATTGATACTTGTACTATTGACTACACCACTGATAGAACTCATCAAACCATCCTCTAATTAGTCCCTTATACTACATAGGGACATACTTGAGCTGATAGTAAGCAGTATTTCTATATCCGCAAAGCAGTATCTGCTCAAAATATGATACAAAACGTATCGAGACTAACTGCTTCATTAAACACTACATTAGGGCATAGGTTTTATTGAGAAACCCCGATGTCAATTCCGACTGTTAAGCACTAAAAGTCAAACTCGGCTCGTTGTACCCAAAGGGGCTCATAATGCTGGCCTTGCATATAAATTACGTCCACATTCAGCTGAGTCAGATTTTCAAACAAACCAATAAACTCGCCGCCACCATGGCTAACCGTCAAGTTAGTGGTGTACAAAGATAGCTGACTATCGTTAGCAAACTGCTTGGCAAAAGTGGCTAATGTTTGTTGATGTTCGAGTAAATAGTGTTGATCAATCCAGCGACCTCCCAAATAAATTGCTGAGCTTGAGGCTTTAGCAATAATAGTGACATTCGAATAAAGAGGCTCTGCACTTAGCGCCTGATTAATCTGCTCAAATGGCTCGTTATCATCTTCCAATATCAGCAGGTGTAAATCACCTCTAAACCCCGACAGTAACGACTCTACTTGCTCTACTGAGCGGTCTAAGATGACTAAGTTGGCGCTTTCTACTGAATTGGCTAACTCGCTGCTGATTATAGTAACTTTGGTTGACTGTGCCTCGGCCACGGCATCATTCACAAATAGTAGTAAACAGAGTAATAGCAGCCAACAGAGCGGCAACTCACGTATAAAAGCCATTGCCGATTTAGCCAGTGTCATTTTAAGCGAGATATCCTTAAAAACATCCATATCAGTAAGGCTGTCATTAAAGGTGGTGTAGCGGCTTATCTGCTTAAGTGGATTCATAGCGATCACCGTGCTGCAAGACTGAATACACCGATGTTGCATAGAACAAACCAAGTTAAAGCATACAAGAAATAAAGTTAACTTATGACTTCAATTCAGTGGCTTGCAAATACCTAAAAACAGAGATCACTTTGTAACTCGATACAAGTCTTAATCTGCAATGCAATTTGCCATGAATTTTGTGTGGCTTTAGTATTGTTTTGTGGATGCTTTGGAGGTGATTTGGGGTTGTTTTTGGGCTGTAACAGTCTTGATGTCAACATAAATAATCCTCCACGCGGATGCGGTAGAGGACTTTGTTTTACTCTAGCGATTGGACGAATGCTGGGCCTAAGCTTTAACTTAAGCTTTAACTTAAGCTTTAACTTAAGCTTTAACCTAGATCGTTAACTTTGCTGTTTAACTTAAGTTATTCGCCTAAGATCTGTCGATAGATCTCAACCACCCGATCTGTTTGGGATTTTATCGCTTCAATAGGTAACACACTTTTTTTCTGCTGCAGCGTCAATCTATGGCTTTCATCACGCAGATGGCAGTAGGCTTGAGTTAATGCCTGCGCACTCTCGAATGGTATCAACTCCAGCTCAGCAAGCTCGGCAAAAATTCGCACATTATCAGACCAAAATGACAACGCCTTATGCTTATGACTGTGTGCCAGTACTAAATATTGAGCAATAAACTCAATGTCGGCAATTCCTCCACTACTTTGCTTAAGATCGAACATGCCCGCTTCAACGTTTAAAAGATGATCGCGCATCTTAAGCCGCATTTCTCTCACATCTTTGGCTAAGATTGATATATCACGCTGATTTTCTAGTACTTCTTCTCTGAGTTCATTAAAGCGCATAGAAAGTGCATTATCGCCAAATATAAAACGGGCTCTCACTAAGGCTTGATGCTCCCATGTCCAAGCCTCCTTGCGCTGGTAATCACCAAAGTGTTCTATCTCACTCACCAATAGCCCTGATGCGCCTGATGGCCTTAAGCGCATATCCACTTCATATAGCTCACCTGAGTTAGTGCGCGTTGAGAAAAAGTGCAACACACGCTGGGCAAGCTTTAGATAAAAGTGACCGATATCTATGGCTCTATCGCCATTGGTCTGACCGGCTTGGCTGCCATTATGTAAAAACACTAAGTCAAGATCTGAGCCGTAACCTAGCTCAATGCCGCCCGCTTTTCCGTAACCCACAACCGCAAAGCCCATCTCATTATCTTTTAGGTTTTCAGGTACACCATGGCGGGCACTCACCTGTGTCCATGCATGATGCACTACCTGCTCGATAATCGCTTCGGCCAAGAAAGTTAAGTGATCGCTCACCTCCATCACTGGCAGCACACCTGTCACGTCGGCGGCGGCAATCTTTAACTGCTGTGACAATTTAAATTGTCGCAGTGCTTCCATCTGCTGCTCTAAATCATCTTCTGGCACTCGCAGTAGATACTGACGCAGTTCGCTGCCGTAGTCGTCTAACGATGTGGTGTCATACAACTGGGCTGGATCGATCAGCTCATCGAGCAGCATGGGGAATTTTGCCAGTTGCTGAGCAATCCATGGGCTGGCAAGACAGAGGCTAACGAGCTGTTGTCTTGCCCCTGGGTTTTCACACAAGAGCTCAAGATAGGTGGTCCGGGTTAAAATTTGATCCAGTACCTTTGACACTGGATCAAATGCCTTAGATGGATGGGGAAGATTGGTAAACTCGCACAACAACTTGGGCATTAGCTTATCTAAAGTCTCCCGCCCTCGCGGTCCGATAGTACGGCGCACCACTGTTTCGTGCCAACTGTTAAGCATCGGCCACAGTTTTTCATCATCGATCCCCTGCTCTTCTAGAATAGAGAGCGCATGCTCATCTTCATAGGCGTTCCATAGCTGCTGGGTCCAGGTCTCGTTTTGATCTTCATGCAGATTACCGCCAACAGTTTCCAGAAAATGGCTGTGGATCTGTCTCATTGCCGTTTCAATCTGCTCTCGCAGATCCATTTCAGTATCGGCATTGAGGGCATAACATAAACGCTGCCAATCTAGCACTTCGCTTGGTAATGTCTGAGTTTGCTCGTCGTTTATCGCCTGTAATAAGTTTTCAACCCGGCGCAGTAACACATAGCTATTTTTAAGCTCATCGACAGCCAGGTATTCCAACTGTCCTAACTGGTATAAGGTTTCTATGGCCGCAAACAGGCTCTGCTGCCTCAATGCGGGTTCACGGCCACCACGAATAAGCTGAAAACTTTGCACCACGAATTCGACTTCTCGAATCCCGCCAGCACCGAGCTTAATATTGTCGGTGAGCTTACGGCGGCGTACTTCTTGAGTGATTAACCCTTTCATTTTGCGCAGTGATTCTATCGCTGAAAAATCTAAATAACGGCGATAAACAAACGGCCTAAGCAGATCATGTAGCTCATCAGAATCGGCTGTCCACGGCCCGAGTACGCGCGCCTTTACCATGGCATAGCGCTCCCAGTCACGCCCCTGCTCTTGATAGTAATCTTCTAGCCCGCTAAAGCTAACCACTAAGGGGCCGCTTTCGCCATAGGGGCGCAGACGCATATCGACCCGATACACAAAGCCGTCAACCGTCACTTGATGAAGCAGATTAACCAGTCGCTGACCCATGCGAATAAAGAACTGTTGGTTTTCAAGCGCACGCCTACCACCTAAGGTTTCACCATGCTCAGGGAAAGTGAAAATAAGGTCGATATCTGAAGAGAAGTTAAGCTCACGACCGCCGAGCTTACCCATGCCTAAGATGAGTAGTTTTTGCGGCTTACCTTGGCTATCACTTGGGGTGCCCAGTTGCGCGCACATCTCGCGATATAACCAGTCGCGCCCGGTAATCACTAACGCCTCGGCTAGCGCTGACAGATCGAGCAAGGACTCTTCTAATTCACTGTAGCCAAGAAAATCACGCCAGGCGATACACACCATCTGTCGGTTACGATATTGACGTAAAATACGTTTTGCCTGCTCTTCATCGGTCACAGGTTCAAGCAAGCTTGTCAGTTCGCTATCGAAGGTTTGACGCTCAATATTATGCAGTTCGCGCTCAAATAATGCGGGGATCCAGTGCGAGTGACGACACAGCTGGCTTGCAATAAAATCACTTAACCCAAAAACCAGTTTGAGTTCCTGTTGCTGCTCATCTGTCAACGCCGCTAGCACATCTGCTGCGCTATCGGTGAGTCTTTGCCAATATCGCTCTGCGGTCTCAGCCATTTGAGTGCTGACAAGCTTATTACCCTGTGTAGCCGTGCGCATAATAATCCCTAACAATTTTGTACATCGACATATTATGTCATTAATGATATAGATAGAGCGTGAACAAATGTGAGCAGCTTTGGTCGAGAATGTTGGTCAGTTGAGTAAATTTAATTACTCAAGGCCATGAAAACAGGATCATTGCTATTTTTATGCTCTAATAGGCAATACTATACTCAAGCAGTGATAATTACAGTAAGAGCAAATTATTTCTCTTGCGAATTCAATGTTTCAGCAACTGAAAAATCTTGTATGCTGAATAAATATAAATCGCTATAAAGTATCATTAAGCATTATGGCAATATGTCTTTGTTACATTCGGCATTTGGCCACTAAAAAGTAACATAATCGAATTTGGAGAAACTATGGCAGGAATGCTAAAGCGCGTTCTCACCGTCATACTGGTTTTCACCCTCGCAGGATGTGGTGATGATAGGCCAGAGCAAATTGCAAAGTATCAGCAGCTGACTCAGCAACGCCTCGATACCCTAAGCACTATGTTGAGCGACGGTCAGGTACGTAATGCTAATTTGCTAAAACAATACACTCAAGTATTGGAAAGGCAAAAACCAGACCTAAGCCCACTGCTCACAGAGCTTGCCACCGATGCCACTAACCGCGGCCCGATGTTTACCTCACTGACGCGGCGTTTGACTGAAGCGCAAAACCCGGCCAATTTTGTCGATCTCGATCAGCAACTGGCTGAAGTCGAAAACCTGTATCAAGCCGCAGATCCTAGCCTCTATAACGATATGCTGTCAGATCCACTTAACGTGGTTGCTGATATGTCGGGCGGCGCGCTCGCTCGAGTGAACTCCATCAGCCGTGAAGCCGCAGCACTTGCTAATGGCGCCGAAGACTTTGGTGCCGGTAGCCAGCTAGTGGGTAACCCCTCTTACGGTAACTGGCAAACAAGCTCTAATGGCATGTCATTTTGGGCTTGGTACGGCATGTACTCGATGTTCTCCAACTTAACTCGCGGCCCAATTGGTTACGATCGTTGGTCAAGTCGACGTAACTATAGCTATTACAATGATGTGGGACGCTACCGTTATACCTCACCGAAACAGGCTAGAGCCCAAACTCAAACCTATGAGCGAACAAAAAAGCAATTTAACTCTCAAGGTAAAAAGTTTGATAGCCCGTATGCTAAGTCACGCACAGGCTCAAGTAGTCTTTCGAGACAAAGTAGCAGCACCCCAAAAGCCAGTTCAACAGGACGCACTGCGAGCAGCAAGAGCAAGTTCCGCTCTAACTACTCTAAGGACAGCAGCTTCCGTAATTCCAGCAGTCGTACTACTCGCGGTGTTCGCCGAGGCAAATAATTAAGGAACTTTTATGACATTTTTAGAAAACTATGGCCTCACACTCGATCTACTGATTATTTTGGCCATCGATATCGCCATTGCAGTCTTGCTATTAACATTGATGCGCTATCTGCAAGGCTGGACAATTAAAGTAAATAGTCGCCACGAACTGGCAGAAAACGATAACTTTGCCTTTGGTATTAGTACTGCGGGTGCTGTGATGGCACTGGGTATTGTGCTCACAGGTGCGATAACCGGTGAAGCCGCCGAGTCCTATTTGGTTGAAGCCATTGGCATGAGTGCTTATGGTTTGTTTGGCTTAGTACTGATTAAACTCGGTCGTTTTTTGCATGACAAGATTGCACTTAATGATATTGATAAGAACGCTTTAATCCTCAAGGGTAATGTCTCTGTCGCGATTGTTGATGCAACCGCTGCGATTGCCACTGCGATTATTATTCGCTCGGTATTAATGTGGGCTGAAGACCTTACCATTTACACCTTTATCGCCATCTTTAGTGCCTTTGCGATTTCACAGCTGATGTTAGTGCTGCTCACTCGTGGCCGCGAGAACCGCTACGCTAAGCGTAATCAAGGCGCATCGATGCAAGCGGCCATTGCTCAGGGACATGTAGCGCTGGCGATTCGTCATAGCGGCTATATGCTTGCCATGGCATTTAGTTTTAATGCTGCCAGCCATTTCATTATTTTTGACCCACATGCCTATGTCGCTAACCTCATCGGCTGGCTTGTCTTCTCAGTGGTGATGCTAGTGACGCTATCACTGCTAATCACCCTGATTAAAAAGTTAGTGCTGGCCAAAATCAACCTCTGCGATGAAGTTGAAAAACAACATAATATTGGCCTTGCTTTCGTCGAGATGGCTATTAGCGTTTCTATCGCGATAATCCTCGCCGCCTTAATGGCTTAAGTAAGATTAAGGGAGCGGTCGATACGCTCCCTTTTCTATTTACTGCCATTAACATATATCCGAGTGTGGCTATCTCGAATAAAAAACTCTCCAAAAATAATCTCCACTAAATAAGCAACTGACACTCAATGCAAACCGACTCAAGCAGCACGACGACTCCAACCAAAAATGACACCATAGAATCGGGCAAACTCGGCTGGTTCGACGATATCTTATTGCTCGGCATTATGGCCGTGCTCGCAGGCTGCGGCCTGATTTATGAATACCTGTTATCACATTATGCTGGCCGTATTCTAGGGGCGCTCGAAGCCGCTATTTACACCATGATCGGTCTAATGATCGTCTCTATGGGAGTCGGCGCTTTTGCTGCCCGTAAAATTCGCTGCGCCTTTACCGGTTTTGCCGTATTAGAACTGTGTGTAGCCCTATGTGGCTCACTGGCAATTTTAATCACCGCTGCCGTTATCGGCTTTGGCCAGCAATTACCCTTAATCATTGCTGATACCTTAGGTCTACCGGCCGATCAGCTACCCAACGGTGGCTTTATTGGCACTTTGCAAAAGCTCAGTGAATACTTGCCTTACGTATGGGGCGTGTTACTCGGCCTGATGATTGGTATGGAGATCCCACTGATCGCGCGAGTACGCCAAGCCCTGTCTGAAGCGCACCTGATGCATAACGCGGGTACCATTTATGGCGCAGACTATGTTGGCGCCGGTATTGGTGCAGCTATCTGGGTTGGCTTTATGCTGGCGATCGATATCCAACTTGCCGCCGCCTTAACTGCAAGCTTTAATCTGCTAGCAGGTTTTATCTTTATCTGGCGCTTCTGGCACCAAATACGTCATGTAAAACTGCTATTAGTGGGTCACTTTATTGCGACTGGTATTTTGGTATTACTTGCACTGCACGGCCCTCAATGGGAGCAGAACTTTAATAACTTGCTGTATAAAGACAAGGTTGTTTATGCCAAGGCAACGCGCTTTCAACAACTGACCTTTACTGAGCGTTTAAGAGGCAATGGACTGGGGCCTGTGCATTCGCTTTATATCAATGGTCGATTACAGTTCTCCAGCAGTGATGAGCATATCTATCACTCATTTTTAGTGCATCCAACCATGGCGGCTAGCGCTCGTCATGACAAGGTGTTGATCATAGGCGGTGGGGATGGCCTTGGTTTAACTCAAGTGCTGCAGTGGCAACCTCAGCAAGTGACACTGATGGATCTTGATAAGGAACTGGTTGAACTATTTAAAAATCCTGCCAGTGATATGCCTGAGCATTTGAGCCGTGCATTATTAGCACTCAACCAAGATGCACTTAACGACCCACGCTTAAGAATTATGTATGACGATGCGTTTAATGGGGTCGATAAATTGCTGGCGAAAGAAGAAAAGTTCGATGTCATTATCGTTGATCTGCCCGACCCTAGCCATCCAGATCTCAATAAGCTTTATTCCGATGCTTTCTATCTTAAACTCAAGGAACTAATGAGTAATGACGCTGCCTTAACCATACAGTCAACGTCACCTTATCATGCGCCCAATGCCTTTATTTCTGTGGCTAACACCTTGGAATTGGCGGGCTTTAATGTCGATCAGTATCATCATAACGTGCCAAGTTTCGGCGAATGGGGCTGGAGCATTGCCACTTTAGGTGGCAAAAGCGCTCGAAATAGGCTAGAAAACGTGCAACAACTGCCTGTAGATGATCCTTGGTTTACCTCAGGATTGATGCATGCAGCTTTTGAGTTCCCTGGGAATTTTTACCAGAACAAGGCTCAAATTAAACCCAATGTTTTAGGTTCAAGCCAGCTGTATCAATACCATCAGCAGGCTTGGTTAGAAAATCAGTAGAGTTTATTTTTGAATCGTAAAGATAGCACTTGACATATTATGTCGCGGTGTTATCTTTAATCACAGACATAATATGTCAATAAGGACAAATATGAATATCCACACAATTGCCAACCACCTAAATGAACTTGGCGACAATAGCCAAACTGGCTTTCAATTTGATTGTTATCCAATAGATGGTGACGTGGAAGTCTTACAAGTTAACGTTGTTGGCCGTGAAGAGATCCCGGTATTTGTATCGGTCACGGACAACCAAATCCTTTGCATCAGTTATTTATGGGGCGAGGATGAAGTGAATCAAGAGCGTCGTAGTGAAATGTTTGAGACCATGTTAGAGCTCAACATTCCAATGCCACTGTCATCGTTTGCAAAAATCGACGACAAATATGTGGTTTACGGCGCACTATCAGTACATTCAAGTATGCAAGAGATTGAGCAGGAACTGTCTGTTCTATCTGACAATTGTCTTGAAGTTATCGACGAACTCGTCGACTACCTTAAATAAAGGAGCCACATTATGGGCATTCTAAACAAAATTCTTACAGCTTTCCGTGGCGGTGCAACGGAAGTTGGTCAAGGCATCGTTGATGCAAACTCAACACGTATTTTTGAACAAGAAATCCGTGATGCTGAAAAACACCTAACTAAAGCTAAGCGCGACTTAACTGAAGTGATGGCAAAAGAGATGCAAGCAAGCCGTGAAGTTGATCGTCTTAAGCGCTCTATTGCAGAACATGAAGGTTACGTGACTCAAGCACTTGAGAAGGGTAATGAGCCATTAGCACTTGAAGTGGCTGAGAAAATTGCCGAGTTAGACCAAGAGCTTAACGATCAACAGTCGGCAAACGATAGCTTTAGCGCCCATGCAACTCGCTTAAAAGAGCTAGTCCGTAAAACTGAGCGCCAAGTGACAGATTACCAGCGCCAGTTAACGATGGTTAAAACCACTGAAAGCGTACAAAAAGCAACTGCGACGATTACCGACTCATTTGCAGGTAGCAACTCTAAGCTACTCAACGCTAAAGATTCATTAGAGCGCATCAAAGCGCGTCAGCAGTCATTTGACGACCGTCTAAAAGCTTCTGAAACCTTAGCAGAAGAGAACAGCGACAAAGCACTGCATGACAAACTAGCTCAAGCCGGTATTGGCGAGCAAAAGTCTAACGCAAATGCTGTACTTGATCGCATTAAAGCGCGTAAAGGCTAAAGGAGACTGACGTGGGATTTCTAAGCAGCCTATTTGGCAAAAAAGAGGAACCTAAACGTCAACTTGACCATCCATCAAAACTCAACAAGGGAGATATGATCTCCCTTGATGACAGTTTTGCCTTGCCACCACAACTGCGTGGTCAGCAACTGCGAGTTGAAGCGGTCAATACTTATGAGTATCAGCGCAAGCAACAAACAGAATGGGTGTTAAAAGGCCACAGTGGCGATGCTATTTTTCTGAGTCTTGATGAAGATGACGAAACTTACTTAGCCCTCTCGATTAAGGTCAATCGAGGCCTAGTTGAACAGCTTTTCGATCTTGATCAATTTAGCGAAATTTTCGAAGAGGCAGGTAAAGCGGAGCTAGATACGCAAACACTGTCATCAGACTTGAATGATTATGAACAGTGGTTATCACCTCATTATCATCAGGTTACTTCAGGGAGTTTTGGCTACTTTCACCGCCAAGATTACCGTGGTCTAAGGCCACCACAAGACGCAGATGGTTCGACTGGTGACCCATTTGAGTCTTATCAGTTGCTAGACGATGACGAAGATAAGGCTGTTGATGTTGAGGTGTATGAGGGTGGCGAAACAGACGTTATGTTAACCCTATACCGCCCACTGACTGATATTCGAGAATATTGGCCAGGCGCATAAATGAATGGTTCTAGACGAAAATCTAGAACCATTTTTTTCAGCTCCGATGAGTGGTAGCATATACTTCTTGGTATTAAGCATACTCCGCACGTTCTTTTACGGATGAAAATATTTAGGTACCGCACGCATGACCAAACAAAAAAATCCCTTACCCGCGCAGTGGCAACAAAACCAGAAAGCAGCCAAAGCGACGCAAATTGCCTTCGATATGGATGAAAAGTTCCAGTATGCTATTCGCAAGGCAGCGCTCGATGCAGGGGTAAGCCCATCTGATCAGATCAGAGAAATATTGGGCTTAAGTGTGACTAAACGCCCTAAGCGCCCTCGCCTTACCGTATCGCTTAGCTTGAGTGATTATGAGATTTTAGCTGGAAAATATAACCTCTTGGCAGAGCAACAACTTGAAATCAAAAAGCATGTATTAGATGATTTAATCCAATTTAGCGCTGATAAATAGGCGCAAACCAAGGTGCCTCATAGGCACTCGCCGGCACCTCAATAGATGGACCTAAGCGATGGCAAATAAAAAGCGCTGGCTACTGCAGCCCGATACGCCTCCCACCCCAATCCAACTGGCAATGATGCTGCTATCACTGCTGTCGGTTATTGTAGTGCTCGTGCTCACCTTTGGCCGATTGGATGGCGAAACAAGACGCTTATTGTTTCTGATAGATACCAGTATCTGTCTCATCTTCATGTCTAATTTCTTTTTTGAACTGTTCAGGGCTGATGGCAAGGTCGACTATCTAAAACATCATTGGATTGATTTTGTGGCCAGTATTCCGGCCATTGAAGCCCTTAGAATGGCGCGCCTATTCCAAATATTACGAGTCGTGCGCCTTATCCGTATGACGCGCTCACTTCTTGTTCCTATGCTTAAACAGCGCCGACAAGCGACCGTTGCCAGCCTATTGGTCGCACTTGTAACCATTTTAACCTTCTCATCTGTACTGATGCTAATTGTTGAAAGCGGTGTTGAAGGGGCCAATATCGACACAGCAGAGAGCGCGTTATGGTGGGCACTGGTGACCATCTCTACAGTGGGCTATGGCGACTACTACCCAGTGACGACTGCAGGCCACATTATTGGCGGAGTCGTGATAGTCTGTGGCGTGAGCTTTTTTGGTGTCATTTCAGGTTATATGGCGTCTGTTTTTGTTTCTCCTGATGAAACGGAAAAACTCGATAGCCACGCCGAAGAGCTCCGCTCTGAACTCAATACCAGCTTGATTAGGATGGAGAAAAATCAACAGATGTTGCTCGAGGAAATTTCTGAGCTTAAACAAGCGCTAAAACAAGAGTCTAAGCAAGTCAGTCATAACAAGCCTGAGCAATTTAAGTAGGCAATCTGAGTAGGCTATTTTTATAAAACCACAATAAAAAAGAAGAAAAAAGCCCGCATCAAGTAGCAATGCCGTTAAGTTAAGCCAACATCTGATTTATAAACAAAAACAAAGAACCCAGCATTAGCTGGGCTCTTTGTTTTAAAAGCGATAAACCACGAAGTGTTCATTTCTTTAAACTGAATGGTACTTTTAAATTGATTACGATTAACGCCAATACGGTTGATTTTTCATCGCGCTGCGACGAGAGAACTCCATCGCTTGCACTAAACTTTGCTCTTTATTTTCTAGCCAGTCGGTAATATCTAGATAAGCAATTTCGCTAATGAGCTTTAACTGACGATAAGCCGCTAAGGTACGGATCCCTAAAGCTAAGTCTTGCCAAGGTGCTCTAAATTGATCACGTGATTTAACAGGGTAAAGATCGCCATAGGCCACGCCAACAAAAATGCTGTCATCGAGTGCCTTCGCAACCGACTGGTAATCCGAGCTGCTCAGGTCGCTATCTAATGGCATCACATCTAAAATTCGCTGCCAGGACTTTTCCTGCATCTGGTTAGCAAAGTGCTTAAGCTCCAATTGCTTATTGATGCTAACTTGGTCGTCACTTATCTGAGTTAACAGGTCGACTAAATGCACCTGCAATCGACCGTAGCAAATGTCAGCCAGTAATTGCTCCACTTGGCCAATAATATCCAGATGCTGCAATTTAACTAAGGCGACATCGACTAAAGCTTGTTGTTGCGGTAATTTGGCGATCAGTGCGGCGTCATCATCAATGATGCCATATAAACTTAACGCTTCTTCAATGAAGTTGAGTCGACGCTCAACACAATCAAAATCCGCTTGAAAAGTGTCTTCGAGCAGTTCGAACTGCTTTAGGGTGTTTTTAAGTAATCGAATACAAGCTCGTAAACGATAACTCAGAATGGGCAATGCCTCTAGGGATTGTTGGTGATCGAGCAGCATAGACTCAATGGTTTGCCAGCGTTCTAACCCCAGGGTGAGTAGGTTAACCACAACTTGCTTTAGGCTCTGCTGAGGTTCGATTTTTATAAACTCAAGTGCAGCAATTGTTTCAGGCGCTGACTGCCCAGCTAAACGATAGCCTCGCTGCGCTTTACTCGCTTGACCTAAACGCACAGGAATTTCTCGACTCACGATGCCAGCGAGAGTTAATAATGCACTGGTATCGCCCGCCAATAGCTCAAACTCTAGCTCACAAATCGGCTCAACGGCTTGTTCAACACAGATTTCACCAATATCTAAAGCCACTTCAACTAAACTGTCATCAATAAAAATATGCCAACGCTGACGCTCAAAATCAGTATTGAACAAACAGTAGAGTTCAGACTGTGTTTGGTCAATATTCACACCCTCAGGCCAAATTTTACTCGGGAATAAATTTAATTGCGGAAATTTTTGATCTATATCAACATTATACTCAGGCCGAGAATGGATCCCGCCTACAACCTGACCTTTTGTTTTAATTGTTTGCTCTAAATGTTGATTAATGCCCCGGATCCGCAGACCCATGTCCCATTTCCTTAAGGTAAGCGCATTTGTATCAAAGTAAGCATTCGTTAGCTTTTCAATACCTTTAGCTTCGCAATTTGGTAAGCTATCTAGTAGTTTTATAAGGCTTTTCTTTTGCTTTTCATTAAAGAAAAGCTTGAGTTCAATCTCAGCTTCCATCGATGTACCATTCACCTTGTCATCAAAATTTAATCAATCTGCCATTAAAGTTACACATTGTAATATTTCTGCAATAATATCGTCGTAGGATCCGCTTTGCAGTTAGGATATAACTAGCTAGAATAAAAAACTGTCTATTTAAATAGAAAAACACAGTTTTATTACGCGGCCGCTTGAGTTAACATGCGCCCGCTTTTTCCAATAGTGGAATAACCAAAATAGGTACACGGCAATGCCAGTAAACTCTATTTTAGGCGTGTTTGCAAAATCGCCAATTAAGCCTCTTCAAGAGCATATCGACAAAGTATACGATTGTGCGTTAATACTTGTCCCATTTTTTGAAGCAACTGTCGCAGGAGACTGGGACAAAGCAGTTCTATTGCGTAAGCAAATTAGCTCTGCAGAGCAAGAAGCTGACTCACTAAAACGTGAGATCCGTTTAACTCTGCCTGGCGGTCTGTTTATGCCTGTAGAACGCACTGACTTACTGGAGCTACTTACCCAGCAAGATAAAATTGCTAACAAAGCAAAAGACATTTCCGGCCGCGTCATTGGCCGACAACTAGAGCTACCTCAAGTAATTCAAGAGCCATTTATTGCTTATTTACAGCGCTGTATTGATGCAGTGTCACTGTCAAAAGAAGCAATTAACGAACTCGATGATCTGTTAGAAACAGGTTTTAGAGGGCGTGAAGTGGATCTTGTCGCTAAAATGATCGCAGAGCTAGATTCTATCGAAGAAGATACAGATGATTTACAGATTAAGATCCGTAGACAACTATACTCCATCGAATCTGAATTAAATCCTGTCGATGTAATGTTCCTCTACAAGATAATTGAGTGGGTTGGTGACTTGGCAGATCTTGCTGAACGAGTCGGTTCTCGCTTAGAGCTAATGTTAGCTCGCGTCTAATCAAAAGATTATCAAGGTAACAACATGGTTGATGTATTAGTAACCAACGGCCCAGTGCTTATTGGCATTGCGGCGCTATTTGGTTTTTTAATGGCATGGGGTATTGGCGCAAATGACGTAGCCAATGCAATGGGAACCTCTGTTGGTTCAAATGCGATTACAATTAAGCAAGCGATCATTATTGCTATGATCTTTGAGTTTGCTGGTGCGTATCTAGCTGGTGGTGAAGTAACCAGTACGATCCGTAAAGGCATTATTGACTCTGCTTATTTTATCAATTCACCTGAACTACTCGTTTACGGCATGATTTCAGCGCTTCTTGCTGCTGGTATCTGGCTAATTGCAGCTTCTGCATTAGGCTGGCCTGTTTCGACCACTCACTCTATTGTTGGCGCCATTGTTGGTTTCGCTGCGGTAGGTGTTGGTGCTGACGCTGTAGCATGGGGTAAAGTGGGCGGTATCGTTGGTTCTTGGGTTGTCACCCCGGCAATATCGGGCTTTATCGCCTTTATGATATTCCAGAGTGTACAAAAGCTGATTTTCAACACCGATAACCCACTAGAAAACGCTAAACGTTACGTGCCTTTCTACATGGCACTAGCGGGCTTTATGATGTCACTCGTGACAATCACGAAAGGTCTTAAGCATGTTGGTATAAACTTCAGCACTGTTGAGGCGTATGGCTTAGCAACATTGATTGCAATTACAGTTGGTTTTGGTGGCATGATTGCGATTAAGCGTCTTAAAATGGACACTAAAGCAGATCGTCAAACACAGTTTGGTAACGTTGAGAAAGTATTCGCTATCTTAATGGTTGTCACGGCATGTTGTATGGCATTTGCTCACGGTTCTAACGACGTAGCTAACGCGATTGGTCCATTGGCAGCTGTTGTTTCAGTTGTTGAAAGTGGCGGACAAATCAACAGCACTGCACCACTTGTTTGGTGGATTCTACCTTTAGGTGCTGTGGGTATCGTTCTAGGTCTTGCCATCTTTGGTAAGCGTGTAATGCAAACCATTGGTAAAAACATTACTCACCTAACACCAAGCCGTGGTTTTGCCGCTGAGCTTGCTGCAGCCTCAACAGTTGTTATTGCATCAGGCACAGGTCTACCAATCTCAACCACACAAACTTTAGTTGGTGCGGTTTTGGGTGTCGGCATGGCTCGTGGTATCGCCGCAATCAATATGGGCGTAGTGCGTAACATTGTTGTATCTTGGGTTGTCACCCTTCCTGCGGGTGCAGGTCTTTCAATTATATTCTTCTATATCATTAAGAGTATTTTCGAATAACCTTGAGCAACATTCGTTTTACAAAAACGACGTAATCTAAAGGGGAGTTTGATAATTTTTGTATCAAACTTCCCTTTTGCGTTTTATCACTCTTTTGCCACTTGCATTACCCCCTTTAAATCCCTAGCATGTGGGCTAAATTTCGTAGATGAGAATAGATTGGTGTTAAGAATTCTAATTATTGCGGGAATGATGCTACTTTCCCCTTCTTTGCTTGCAGCAAACCAAACGCGCTACATCTCAGATGATGTTTATATCTACCTTCATGGTGGGCCTGGAACACAATTCCGTATTTTAGGCAGCATCGAAGCAGGCCAACCAGTCACTTCGCTTAATGAGACTCAAGGTGATTACAGCAAGATTATTGACGGTAAAGACCGTGAAGGCTGGGTGCAAACAAAAATGCTCAGCGCAAAGACAAGCCTGCGTGTAAAGCTACCTGCGATTCAGGCAGAGCTTAAGCAGACTAAAGCCGATCTCGAAGCAGCATTAAGCAGCAGCGATAACAATGCTCAAGAGCTTAACCAGGTGAAATCTCAACTTGCTGCCGCTCAAAAAGCCTTAGATAGCGCTAGCAACGAACGCGATAGCGCTAAAGCTAAGTTAGCCAGTATCCAAAAGAACGAACGTTTTGAAATGTGGAAGCAAGGTGGCTTTATTGCCATCGGAGGCCTAATTTTAGGTATTGTTCTGGTTTATCTACCTAAGCCACAACGTAAACCGAAAAATCGCTGGTAATAAATCAGCTAAACCGCATATAAAGCCAGCGTTAACCATACGCTGGCTTTTTTATTACCTCCTTCCCGTAATCGCCAGCCAAATATGCCGGAAAGCTGCCAGTAATCATTCAGTGAAACCGCATGTAAAACAGCGTTAACCATACGCTGGCTTCTTTATTATCTCTTCCGTCTCATCACTAACAAAATATGCCTGAAAGTCGCTGGTAATCATTCAGTGAAACCGCATGCAAAACAACGTTAACCATACGCTGGCTTATTTATTATCTCTTCTCCGTAATCGCCAGCCAAATATGCCGGAAAGCTGCCAGTAATAATTCAGTAAAACCGCATATAAAGCCAGTTTGATTAAAACACTGCTTTTTTTATCGCCTCTCCACAGCCCTTATGATATAAGGGCTAGCGCACCTTAACGCCAACCACAATCAAACGCGGATCACAATAAATATTACAATATTGTCATAGGTCACATTTTGTGGTTATAATCGGCGCGCGGAGGCCTTCGATTGTATACAAAAGAATAACAACAGAGGTTTTGTCGCGACACCTTATCCAAGCAATCAGCCCCAGTGGCCTAGATGGAAGCGATTAATATGTTCAAAGCGAGTGAAGTACTAGCTGGTCATTACGATTCAGCCGACCTCAACGAACTGTTCCAAGCGATCAGCGATAACTATATTGTCGATGAAGAGCAATATTTATCTGATTTGATAAAGCTAGTTCCTTCGAGTGATGAAGAGATCAACCGTGTGACGAGCCGTGCACACGAGCTAGTTAGCAAAGTCCGTCAATATGACAAAAAAGGCCTTATGGTCGGTATTGATGCTTTCCTTCAGCAATATAGCTTAGAGACACAAGAAGGCATTATTTTAATGTGTCTTGCTGAAGCCCTGCTTCGTATTCCAGACTCAGATACTGCCGATGCCTTAATCGAAGACAAACTGTCTGGGGCCAAGTGGGATAAACATTTAAGTAAGAGCGATTCAATCTTAGTTAACGCGTCAACTTGGGGGTTAATGCTCACAGGTAAGATCGTTAAGCTTGACCACAATATTGACGGCAAGCCAAGCAGCCTACTAAACCGCTTGGTCAATAAGGTCGGTGAGCCTGTTATAAGACAATCTATGCTTGCAGCCATGAAGATCATGGGTAAGCAATTTGTATTAGGCCGCACCGTTAAAGAAGCACTGAAAAACAGTGTCGATAAGCGCAAACTTGGCTACACCCACAGTTACGACATGTTAGGTGAAGCGGCGTTAACTAAAAAAGATGCACAAAAGTACTTCGACGACTATTCGAGTGCGATTGCCACCTTAGGCGCGCAAGAATACGATACCAGCTATGCCCCTCGCCCAACTATCTCGATTAAGCTTTCAGCCCTGCATCCACGCTATGAAGTCGCCAATGAAGATAGAACGCTAACAGAGCTATATGAAACGCTTATCTTGCTTATCAAGCAAGCGCGTAGCCTTAATGTCGGTATCTCTATCGATGCAGAAGAGATGGACAGGCTAGAGCTGTCATTAAAGTTATTCCAACGCCTATATAACTCAGATGCAGCTAAAGGCTGGGGTCTATTAGGTATCGTCGTTCAAGCATACTCTAAGCGGGCACTACCTGTACTGTGCTGGTTAACGCGTTTATCCAAAGATCAAGGCGATGAAATCCCTCTGCGCTTAGTTAAAGGCGCATACTGGGACAGCGAGCTAAAATGGTCACAAGAAAATGGCGAAGCCGGTTACCCACTTTATACCCGCAAAGCAGGTACCGACGTCTCTTACCTAGCGTGTGCTAGATACTTGTTATCAGATGCGACTCGCGGTGCTATCTACCCACAATTCGCCAGCCATAACGCACAAACCGTTGCGAGCATTACCGATATGGCCGGCGATCGTGACTATGAATTCCAGCGCCTACACGGCATGGGAGAAGAGCTTTACGATACGCTTTTAGCAGAAAGTGGTGTTAAGACCGTACGTATCTATGCCCCCGTGGGCGCGCACAAAGACCTTCTGCCTTACCTAGTACGTCGTCTACTTGAAAACGGTGCTAACACTTCGTTCGTGCACAAGCTAGTTGACCCCAAAACCCCGATTGAGTCATTAGTGGTACACCCACTCACCACACTCAAAGGCTATAAAACCCTGGCTAACAATAGAATCGTCTTACCTGAAGATATCTTTGGTAAAGAACGTAAAAATTCCAAAGGGCTGAATATGAACATTATTTCTGAATCTGCACCATTTTTTGCCGCGATAGACAAGTACAAAGACACCACCTGGTCAGCAGGTCCTTTAGTTAACGGTGAGACCTTGTCTGGCGATACTAAAGAAGTGGTCAGCCCATTCGATACTAATTTAGTTGTCGGTAAGATTGCCTTTGCTAACAATCAAGCGATTGAGCAGGCACTCTCAAGCGCTGAAGCTGCCTTCCCAAGTTGGTGTAACACCCCTGTCGAGGTTCGAGCCAATGCATTGCAAAAACTTGCCGACCTACTGGAAGAAAATCGTGAAGAGCTAATTGTCCTTTGCACTCGCGAAGCAGGTAAGAGCATTCAAGATGGTATAGATGAAGTTCGTGAAGCTGTGGACTTCTGCCGCTATTACGCAGTGCAAGCCAAAAAAATGATGGCTAAGCCTGAGTTGCTTCCTGGCCCTACAGGTGAGCTCAACGAGCTATATCTGGAAGGTCGCGGCATCTTTGTTTGTATTAGCCCGTGGAACTTCCCACTTGCCATCTTCTTAGGCCAAGTCACAGCGGCTCTCGCTGCAGGTAATACCGTTATTGCTAAACCTGCCGAGCAAACATCTATCGTCGGTTACAGAGCGACTCAGCTCGCCCACGAAGCCGGTATTCCTAAAGACGTACTGCAGTTCCTTCCGGGTACGGGCGCAACCGTTGGCGCTGCAATTACTTCCGATGAACGTATTGGTGGTGTGTGCTTTACAGGATCAACAGGCACAGCCAAGTTAATCAACCGTACATTAGCCATGCGTGAAGGGCCGATTATTCCATTGATTGCCGAAACGGGTGGCCAAAATGCCATGGTGGTTGATTCAACCTCACAACCTGAGCAGGTCGTTAATGATGTAGTGTCATCATCATTTACTAGCGCAGGTCAACGCTGCTCAGCATTGCGCGTATTGTTCCTGCAAGAAGATATTGCCGATCGCGTACTCGATGTCATGCAAGGCGCAATGGAAGAGTTGACGATTGGTAACCCTAATTCAATTAAAACCGATGTAGGTCCTGTTATTGATGCGACTGCGGCGGCAAACTTAAACGCGCATATCGATCATATCAAGCAAGTTGGTAAGCTCATTAAGCAGGTTGAGTTACCTAAAGGCACTGAAAATGGTTACTTTGTCGCACCGACAGCGGTTGAGATTGATTCAATCAAGGTGTTAGATAAAGAGCATTTTGGCCCTATTTTGCACGTTATTCGTTATAAGTCATCAGAGCTTGAAAGAGTCATTGCCGAGATTAATTCGACTAACTTTGGCCTGACCTTAGGTATCCATAGCCGTAACGAAGGTCATGCACTAAAACTTGCAGACAAAGTCAGAGCGGGTAACGTTTACATCAACCGCAACCAAATTGGTGCAGTGGTGGGCGTACAGCCGTTTGGTGGTCAAGGCCTATCAGGCACAGGACCAAAAGCGGGCGGTCCACACTACCTAACACGCTTTATTACTGAAAAAACCCACACCAATAACATTACCGCAATTGGTGGTAATGCGACTTTATTGTCATTGGGTGATAGTGACGAGTAGTCGCTAAACATTCAGCTGACGATCTTTTAGTTAACTATCTTTCAGTTGAACATATAGACAAAATATTTGTCTGCATAAGAGCCGATTGCCCCCAATCGGCTCTTATATTTCAAGCGTAAATCTCATTATATCTATCAATCAATTCTAGTAAAAAATTTGCATGTTCAGCTAAATATACAGCTGTACTTTCATCACTCTTTAATTAATTGTATATTATTTGAGATAACGCTCTCAAATATTGTAAAATTGATGTACTTAAATAAAATGCTTGCTCTATAATCCTGCTGTTTTCAAGCTGTCTTTTACTCCACCTTTTTAAATTTACTGGTCTAATCAGCTAGTTCTCCCTAATTTTACTAGTGATAAATAAAATGAATCTAACGATAAAACATAAAATTCAACTCGCAGTTTTACTCACTATTGTCGCAATAAGTGCCACTCTTGCTAGCATTTCTACACGCCAACTTAGCGATGATACCGAGGCCGCCATTGCAGCGCGATTCAAACTACAAGCTGAAGCCGTGAGTAATAATATTTTTAGCTGGTTAGACGATAAAAAGCAGGTTGTAAAAGCCAATGAGTCACGCATTCAGCAAGGCTTAGATAGCGACCGAGAATTATTGTTTACCATTAATGGTGGTGGCTTTATCGATGTCTATGCCGGTTTTGATACTGGCGATATCATCTCAGGGGATAAGTCTCAGCCATGGCCAGAAGATTACGATCCTCGCACACGCCCTTGGTATAAGCAGGCTTATACCAGTAGCGAAATGATCACCACGCCGCCCTATATCGATATCACAGGTCAAGCAGTTGTGACCTTGGCACAACGCTTTAATGGCGCAATGAACGGTGTACTTGCCGCTGACTTGAGTATTGGTTTCATTACTGAACAAATTAACAACCTTAGTATCGACAACGCTGGTTTTGCTTTCTTGTTAGATGAAAATAACAAGATCCTCGCATACCGCGATAGTAGCTACGCCCAACAAGATGCCAGCCGTCTGGCTCAAACGTTAACCCCATCCAATATTGAATCAATCCGCAATAGCTCCGCTATCACCACTATCGAGTGGCAAGATGGTAAAGAGAAGCTAATTCGCTTAACGCATCTGAAGGGTACTAACTGGACCTTAGGTTTAGTTGAAGATAAAACACTTGCCTATCAAATGATTGAACAACAAGTTATCAACTTACTTATGGTAGTTGCTGTGCTTGCATTTATTATCTTAATTATTGCGTCTTTCATTGTTAACCACATGTTTAAGCCGCTGCAGCAATTAACCGATGCGATTGAAACGTTATCAAAAGGTGATGGCGATCTAACCCAACGTTTTGCCGCAAGCAAACAAGATGAAATAGGCCTACTTGAAGCCCATATGAACCGCTTCCTTGAGAGTTTGCAACAGATGGTGAAGGCCATTTCTAGCGATACCGAGCAGTTAATCAAGCAGATTAACGAATCATCAAATATCGCTGCCAAGGCGAGCGAAGGGGTAAATGGCCAGCATCAAGATGTCGATCAAATTGCAGCGGCGATTCATGAAATGTCAGCAACAGCAAACGAAGTCGCTAACCATGCCGAGATGACAGCCAATGCGGCGCAAGTATCGACTCAAGCTTGCATCGAAGGCAATGAGGTTATCGTTAAAAACAGTGACTCAATTGAACTGCTATCTGAGCAGCTTAATGACGCTTCTAAAGTCGTTTCAACACTTGAAGAAAACGCTACAGAGATCAACCAGATCCTATCAACCATTCAGGCCATTGCTGAACAAACGAATCTACTTGCCCTAAACGCGGCAATTGAAGCCGCTCGAGCTGGTGAGCAAGGCCGAGGCTTTGCCGTGGTCGCTGATGAAGTGCGAGTACTGAGTCACCGCACTCAAGATTCAACCGAAGAAATTAGAGCTATGATCGCCACTTTGCAGCAAAACAGCCAACACGCAGTATCATCTATGACGTCTAGCACCAATATTGCTCAGTCTAGTGTCGAATTTGCTAACCAAGCCAAACACAGCTTAGAGCGTATTACAGACTCAATTACAGAAATCAATGATATGGCGACTCAAATTGCCAGCGCCGCCGAAGAGCAACGCGCAGTATCAGAAGACATCAGTCGTAATACTCAAGCAATTAGTGACACCTCAAATGAGTTGTCATGTCAAACCCAAGAGGTCAGCGACAACGCTCAGATGATGCTACAAACCTCTAGTGAGCTAAGCGATCGAGTTTCACGCTTTAAGATTTAATCATCACAACGATAAAGCCCTGTCACATTCAGGGCTTTATCGTCTCGACTCATAGATACAATAATCCCACCAGCCCAGTGACTCCTGAGTGACTCATCAACCATAAAAACGGCTTAACACATCCTTGCACCTGCTATAAGTGTCAACTATAAGTGTCTGTTTTAAGTACCAGCTTTACTGCCTGCATTAATGCCAACTATTGGTGTTAGACATTACTGAAATCATTGGTGTTAGTTATTGATAATTTGAGACAAACTTCTCATCACTGATACATTTAAAATGCTCATTTAAATATCATCGCCTATAATCCGCGCACATTTAACAGGATTAAGTCCCCCCAATTTTCGCTCAGCGTAAATGGGCCCTTGTCCGTCAATATAATAATAATGAACCTCAGCATTAAGCACAAAATCCAGCTCGCCGTTTTGGTCGTGATAATCACCATAACCGCAACTCTCGCCTTTATCGCAAGCAAGCAGCTCAACCTGCAAACCGATCAAGCTGTCTCGACTCGGTTCACACTGCAAGCCGAAGCGCTCAACAATAATATTTTTAGCTGGTTAGCAGATAAAAAACGCATCATCAATGCCAATGAGGCGCGCTTAAGCAGTGCACTTAGCGATGATGGTGAATTGGCGCTAAGTATCCAGGCCGGCGGCTTTATCAACCTGTATATGGGATTAGAAAATGGCTTAGTGATCTCTGGCGATAAAAGCGTTGAGATCCCTGCCGACTTTGATGGGCGTACTCGCCCTTGGTATCAAGATGCTTACAACACCCATGACATCATCACTACACAACCTTATGTGGATCTCTCTGGTGATACCGTTGTGACTCTAGCCAAACGCTTTGATGGCGACATTCATGGCGTACTGGCAGCAGATCTTAGTATCGCTTACATCACGCAGCAGATAGCCGATCTAAATATTGCCAATGCGGGTTTTGCTTTCTTACTCGATGAAAACAACAAAATACTGGCCTTTAGAGATAGCGGTTACGCCCAACAAGATGCCAGCCGCTTTGCTCGCAGCCTGACTCAGTCAAACATCTCAACTCTGCTTAACAACGGTGACATCACGACCCTAGAGTGGCAAGACGGCGCAGACAAGCTGTTACGCTTGACCCCATTGCAGGGTACCAAATGGACATTAGGCTTAGTCGAAGATAAAGAGCTTGCCTATCAGGCGATAACAAAACAGCTCCAGCTGTGTCTTATTGCTGTGGTTATTCTCGCCTTAGTGATTTTGATTATCGCCTCGGTGATCATCAATCATATGTTTAAGCCGCTACAACAGCTCACCAGCGCCATGGAGTCGCTATCTAAAGGGGACGGTGACTTAACCCAGCGGTTTTCAGCTCACCGTCAAGATGAAATAGGCATGCTTGAGCGCCATATGAATCGGTTCCTAGAGAGCTTACAGCTGATGATTCAAGCCATTTATAATGATACCCAAATGCTAATCAAGCAGATCAATGAGTCATCAGACATTGCGGTGCAAGCCAGTAACGGTGTCAATGCTCAACATCAGGATGTGGATCAAATTGCCACGGCAATTCATCAAATGTCAGCGACTGCGAGCGAAGTCGCCAATCATGCAGAGATGACCGCCAATGCAGCTCAAATTTCAGCTAAGGCTTGTCAGGAAGGTAATGAGGTTATCGTTAAGAACAGTGATTCAATTGAACTGCTATCAGAGCAGCTCAGCGACGCATCGCAGGTTGTATCAGCACTTGAAGCGAATGCCACAGAGATTAATAAAATTCTCTCAACCATTCAGTCAATTGCCGAACAAACCAACCTACTGGCGCTCAATGCCGCAATTGAAGCGGCACGAGCCGGTGAGCAAGGTCGAGGCTTTGCCGTGGTCGCCGATGAAGTGCGGGTACTGAGTCATCGCACTCAAGATTCAACCGAAGAGATCCGTGCCATGATCGCCACCTTGCAGCAAAACAGTCAGCAAGCTGTCGCCTCAATGGCCTCCAGCACAGGTATTGCGGATAGCAGCGTCGAGTTTGCTAATCAGGCCAAACAAAGCTTACTGCGCATCACCGATTCAATCACCGAAATTACCGATATGGCAACACAGATAGCCAGTGCCGCTGAGGAACAGCGTGCGGTATCTGACGATATTAGCCGTAATACTCAAGCGATAAGTGATACATCGCACCTATTGTCCTCTCAAACCCAAGAGGTCAGTGATAATGCACAGATGATGCTACAAACCTCTGGTGAGCTAAGCGATCGAGTATCACGCTTCAGGATTTAATCTTCGCAATAATTTAAGCCTTGCCAACAAAAAGCCCAGATCCACTGGGCTTTTTGTATTATTGACAGAGCTTTTCTACTTAGCTATTTTTCGCTACCAATTAACCTAAGCGCTTAAACAGGCTAGCGTAGTAAGCATCACTCTCAAGCAGTTCACTATGAACACCACTCATGCGAATTGCCCCCTGATCCATTAAATGAATCGCATCCATCTTATTCATCGCAGTAAGGCGGTGGCTAATCATCAACATGGTTTTACCTTCAGCAAACTCGAACAACAAGCGGAGGATTTCACGCTCGGTACGCTTATCCAGGCCCTCTGTTGGCTCATCTAACAGTAAGATTGGTGCATCGCGTAATAAGGCTCTTGCCACACCAATGCGGCGCTGTTCACCACCCGATAATTGACGTCCGCCCTCCCCGAACCAAACATCTAAAGGCTTTTCAGCTTGTAATAAACTCTGCAAACCCACCTTTTTCAGTACAGCAATCAACTTGTCATCATCTTTACGGGTCGCGCCAGGGATCGCTATGGCTAAGTTGTCACGCAGGCTGCCACTGAAGAGATAAATGCGCTGACTGACCACTGACATAGATTGCCGTAATTGCTGCTCGGTATACTCACTCGCATCCAGGCCATCAATACAGACTTGGCCTTTATTAGGTAACCATTCTCGAGTCAGTAATGATAATAGGCTCGATTTTCCACAGCCCGTTTGCCCAAGAAGCGCCACCTTTTGACCCGCTGGGATCTTGAGGTTTAATCCCTTTAGTACAGTTTGCTCATCAAGGTAGCCAAACTCAATGTCGTTAAACTCGATATTTCCAGCTGATATTTCTGCCGTTTGGCTTGATGTAAATGTGACGCTTGGCGTTTGTTCAACCACCTCATTTAACCTTGTTGCTGCTGAGCTACAAGCTGATAAATGCTGGAAAGCGCCAGCGAGCGGCATCATCATCTCAATGGTTGCCATGGTTAAAAATACCACCATGGCAAGCCTTGGGCCCGGCGGTACCGCACTGCCTACACCCGACGCGGCTAAGTACAGCATCAATAACACCGCAAAACCGTGGCACAAAATCAAACAGGCTTGGCTTAATGCCGTGACTCGATTCATCGCATTTTGGCTATTTATCATCATGCTTTGCGCTTGATTAAGCCTGTCTCTATAAGCCTTCTGCGCGCCAAATAGAGTCAGTTCAGCCTGACCTTGTAAGTACTCCAGTAACTGTACTCGTAGTACTCGCTTGGTTTCTAGCTGGGCAATGCCTGGCTTACGCCCAAGAAAATAAAAGGTCGTTGGCAGCAATAACCAAACAGCGAGCAACACGCCACATAAAGTGCGGGCAAGCTCAGGATCAAAGTGGCCCACGAAAAAGTACAACGCCAGCATCATCAACAGTGATGCCGCTAACGGTGTGATTAACCTAAGATACAAGTGATCTAAGGTATCGATATCAGCAACCAAGCGATTAAGCAGATCGCCTTGGCGCACGCCCTGTAGGTTCTTGGCGCTCAGCGGGAGTAACTTATTCCATACCCAGCAGCGTAAGTCGGTAAGTAAGCTAAAGGTGGCTTCGTGTGTTGCTAGGCGCTCACCATAACGGCTTGCTGTGCGCACAATCGATAAAAAGCGCACTCCACCAGCTGGAGTAAAGTAGTTAAACATCTGCGCCGTTAGCACTGTTAATCCGGCAACTGCCGCCGCAGATAAAAACCAACCCGATAACGACAATAATCCAATACCAGCCATTAAGGTTGTCACACTTAAAAATAGTCCAATAAACATCATGAACCATTGGCTTTTAAAACGCTTGATATAGGGAAAGAGTGCTCTCATGACTTGTCTCCCTCTGACATATTATTCACTAGCGCTGCAGCATCAAACTCGCTCACGCTACTGGCTTCATCAAGCATCTGTTTAAACGTGCCTGCCTGAGTGGCAAGCTCAGTATAATTACCTTGCTGGACTATTAAGCCGTTATCTATCACCAAAATGTTATCCATCGCACTCAAGTTCTCGAGTCTATGAGTGACCATCACACATGCCACGCCTTGCATAGCTTGGGTCAGTGTAGATTGTACCGCTTGCTCACTTAAGCTATCTAAACTGGCCGTTGGCTCATCGAGGATATACAGGTTAGCTTGCTGACCCAGTGCACGAGCAAGGGCTATTCGCTGCGCCTGCCCCACCGATAATCCCGCCGTTTGTTCCTGGATTGGATACGCTAACCCTAGCGGTTGCTGCTCGACAAAATCGAGGATCTGCGCCTTTGCTAACAAGCTATAAATAGCCTCATCAGATAACTCACGACCCATGGCGACATTGTCACGCAAACTGCCATGAAACAGCTGCGGCTCTTGCCCGAGCCATGCCAACTGCTTGCGCCAATCCTCCAGGGCTAACTCACTTAACTGTGTACCAGAGATCCGCAGCTCCCCTTGATAGGGTAGAAAACCGAGCAAGGCATTGAGTAAACTGGTTTTGCCAGCGCCGCTCGAGCCCACGATGGCCACATGCTCGTTAGCTTTGATCTGGAAACTAACAGGCCCGAGTAACAAACTGCCATCTAGGCTATAAACAGATAAATCTTTAGCTTCAATCTCTATCTTGTCGTCAACTGGCTTATTACCACCAAACTGCTCGGTTGGGTGGTCGAGCAATGTCATCAACTCTTCTGCCGCACCGATAGCCTGTGCTTTAGCGTGATAATGAGTGCCCATATCTCTTAGTGGCTGGTAAAACTCAGGCGCCAAGATCAACACAAATAAACCGGTAAACAAACTGATTGAAACGCCATAATGACCAAAGTTCAAATGACCTAAATAGCTAAAACCAAAGTAAACCGCCATTACTGCAATAGATACTGCCGCAAAAAACTCCAGTACCGCTGAGCTTAAAAATGCCATTCGCAGCACAGCCATAGTGCGTTCACGAAACTCTTCCGACGCCTTGCGGATCACTCTTGCTTCTTTCTCACCTTGGTTAAATAACTTGAGCGTCGACAAACCTTTTAATCGGTCCATAAAATGGCCGCTTAAACGTGCTAACGCGCTAAAATTTTTGCGATTCGCATCTGCAGCGCCCATGCCGACTAAAATCATAAACATAGGAATAAGCGGCGCGGTGGCCAATAAAATCAGACCAGCGGCCCAGTTAATAGGGAATACCGCCACGAGGATGATTAGTGGAATGAAACCGGCCAACACCACTTGTGGCAGATAACGTGCGTAGAAATCTTGTAGATCTTCGACTTGCTCAAGCACTATGCTAGCCCAGCTTCCCGCGGGTTTACCTTTAATAAAGGCAGGCCCGAGTAGCGCTAACTTATCAAGCACTGCTGCGCGCATCTGTATTCTTAACCTAGCGCCAGCCTGAAAACTGGCACGCTCGCGGGCAAAGGCAAGCACCCCACGCACAACCGTCAGCAGTAACAGAGCCAAAAAATGGTCGATAAAATCGGACTTGGGCAGCTCATCAATAATGATCCCTTGAAGAACCGTCGCAATAAGCCACGCCTGACACATCAAGCTTAGCCCGGTTAACACACCAAAAAAAACTGACAAATTTAAGTAAAATCCACAGGCTTTTTTCTGTAACTTTAGCCATTTAGTAAGCTTTTTCTCTACTGTTTTATCCATGTGATTCCAGACTAAAGACAACTTGGGGATGAGTGGATGCTTTGCTCTTTACTGTGGCAAACCCAACATAAGCACGTTATTAAAGACTTTAACGTATCGCCTAAGTTCAATCACCCTTGAGCAAAAAACGAGAATGCATCTCAATATTGCCTGAGTATCGCAGGCATTAATCGCAGAATAAAACATCTATGCTGTAAATGTTATCGGTCTCACAAAAATTGAGCTAGATCAATAAACCAAGCAGAAGACGATAGATATAAATTGCGATTTAAATACAAAAAAACCGCACTAAGCTAGGCTCATTGCGGTTTAAAGGTTGATTTAGAACGAGCTAAATCAATTAACGATTAACATCGTTATCGATAGGAGATTAACGCTCTGCGTCAGACTCGTAATCTGAGTTATCGTCATCATAATCACTTTTAGGCGCAGCAGCTTCACGTGCACTGCGCCATACTTCTGCAGCTTGCTCTTTTGCATCAGCAGCTTCGTTACGCTCATCACGTGCCTTAGCCTTACGCTCGTTACGCTTGACTAAGTTTTCTAAGAATGACTTAAGCTCAGTCTCACCCCAAGCTTGCGCTTCAGCTTCTGTAGCAAAACCTTTCTTACTCTTAGAAACAACGATCTTTCTCGCTGTTTGACGACGAGTGATTTGGCCAGTCCACGTTGCGCCATCTGCTACTATGCGAAAATCATACTTCTTAGTTTGTGTCATGTTACTTTTTATCCTAACAATAATTCTAATACTTGAGCCAAACACACTGTTGGGCCGAATAAACCTATTAAATATAGATCAATTCGCCAACGATATTGGTGAGCTCAATCAATACGCAAGAACAACAACCTAAGCATCACTCTCACGTTCATAATTCTGTTTCTAAACCGCACTGCCAATGTTCACCTTACACTGCAATACGCTTTACTTCATTCCCGACTCTAATTCACACAGCTTACAATTAAGCTTATAACCAAGCATGGCATTTCTACCCTCTTGATCTGTCACCCAATCTCGCCGCTCCCATGGAGGACGATGACGAACATGCTGAGTATGACCGCAAGACAAATTGGCAACCCAATGATCTTCATCATCTTTATGATAACTCACGATAGGCTGCAGCATGACAAACCGCCGAATTAGGTAAAATAGTTACCTAGAATTTACTGGTAAAAATCGGTAGATGAACTTTCAGGGGCGCGAGATTAACACATGCAGCGCTGATACAACATCTTTTAATTGCCCAAAAATCACACAATCGACGTTTTTTTTCAAAATTAGCCCATTTCAGTGCGTAACAGTTATCAATCCAGCCCAATATCTCCAGCCTAGAATCAATTTAGTGCCATACTCTTTATAACGTGGTTATTTGGTCAGTGATTGCTTAATAATTAGCGCTTTTTAAGCAGATCCTGTAAGCTGCACGGCCGCCAGCATCCGCAGGCCCCCTAAAACCGCTGCCAGTCGTACTTTAACGCCTATTTCGCAGCCGAAATGAGACCTATCTATGAGTTTTGCCTCACTGGGCTTATCAGCCCAAATTTTGAAAGCCGTTGCCAACAAAGGTTATGACACTCCTTCACCTATTCAGGCACAAGCAATTCCAGCCGTACTTGAAGGTAAAGACGTGATGGCCGCTGCGCAGACCGGTACAGGTAAAACAGCAGGCTTTACCCTGCCATTGCTAGAGTTACTTTCAAAAGGCACTAAGGCACCAGCAAAACAAGTACGCGCATTGGTATTAACACCCACTCGTGAGCTAGCCGCTCAGATTGGTGAAAGTGTTGAAGTCTATGGCCAATTTTTACCTCTGAAATCTGCGGTAATATTTGGCGGTGTTGGCATTGGCCCACAAATTTCTAAACTTAACCGCGGCGTTGATATTCTGGTTGCGACACCAGGGCGTTTACTCGACTTATATAATCAACGTGCAGTGAGCTTTAGCCAGCTCGAAGTATTGGTACTTGATGAAGCCGATCGCATGTTAGACATGGGCTTTATTCACGACATCAAAAAGATCCTGGCGATTCTGCCGGCTAAGCGTCAAAACTTGATGTTCTCAGCCACTTTCTCTGATGAAATTCGTCAACTCGCTAAAGGCTTAGTGAACAATCCTGTAGAGATCTCGGTTACCCCACGTAACGCGACCGCTAACACGGTACAGCAGTGGATTTGCCCAGTCGATCAGGGTCAAAAAGCCGCTGTTTTAGTCCAGCTAGTTAAGCAGAACAATTGGCAACAAGTATTGGTATTTAGTCGTACTAAGCACGGTGCAAACCGTCTTGCCAAGAATCTTGAAGCAAAAGATATTACTGCTGCTGCTATTCATGGTAATAAGAGCCAAGGCGCAAGAACCAAAGCTTTGGCTGACTTTAAGAGTGGCGCTGTGCGAGTGCTTGTGGCCACCGACATCGCTGCACGTGGCCTTGATATTGACCAACTGCCGCAAGTGGTGAACTTTGACTTACCAAATGTGCCAGAAGATTATGTGCATCGTATTGGCCGAACAGGTCGTGCTGGCGCTTCTGGCCATGCTGTATCGCTCGTTAGCAGCGAAGAGATTAAGCTGCTACGTGACATTGAGTTACTGATCAAACAGAACTTAGAGCGACGCCCTGTTGAAGGTTTTGAACCCACTCATGGCTTGCCAGAAACAGACTTAACGGGTAAATCACATGGGCAAAACAAAGGCCCACGTAATGGTGGTCAAGGCCGAGGTAACGAACGTTCTCGCAGCCCACATAAAGGCGCTAACTCGGGCGGTGCTAGCAATAAATCACCAAACCCACGTCGTCAAGGCAATGCGCAAAGCAGCGAAGGTGTGAAGGTTGAGCATAAAGATGGTCAACGCAGCGGCGAAATGGCACGTGGCCACCAGCCAACCGAAAACAAGCCTAGACGTCAGCGCCGCCCTAACGCTGGCAGCTCTGCTAATGGTAATCCAAGCAATGGCGGCCCAGAGCGCAGCCAAAGCAAGCCATCGGGTCAGCGTCGTTCTCATTCAAATAGAAGTGCTAATAAGCCAAGCCAAAATAGCTAATATTTAAACTGGCCAGCAACAGATACAATGACCAAGACTCTCCATCCGTGGGTCTTGGCATTAGCGCCCTTAGCATAAGTGCTCTTGGCATAAATACCAAGACTACCCATAGGTGTTCGTATTAGCGCCCTTGGCATTAGCGCCTTTGGCATAAGTGCTCCAGGCACAAATACCCAGACTACCCATCCATGGGTCTTGGCATAAGTGCTCCAGGCACAAAAAAGCAGCGCCTAAGCGCTGCTTTTTTTATACCTAAAGCCACACCCAAATGCGCTTAACGCATTTCCCATGCACGGTATGAACGGCCTTTTAGCTTACCGTTAGTAATTTTATGCAGGGCTTTTTTAGCCACTTTACGGTTAACCGCCACGTAAGCGCGCATATCGGTAATTTTGATTTTACCGACTTCAGAGCCCTCAATACCATCCTCGCCCGTTAATGCACCAAGAATATCACCAGGACGCAATTTCTGCTTTTTACCACCATCGATTTGCAAGGTGATCATCACAGGTTGTACCGGGAAGGTATCTAACAAGTGCTCTGATGGCAGCGCTTCATTAACGATATCACGCTCAAGATAATCTTCGAGCAATGCAATCTTGTAGCCATCTTCATCATTGTAAAATGTGTGCGCCGAACCTTTACTGCCCGCACGGCCTGTACGACCAATACGGTGAATATGTACTTCAGTGTCGTAAGCCACGTGATAGTTAATCACAGCGTCCAATGCGTCGATATCAAGGCCACGCGCCGCAACATCGGTTGCCACCATGATAGACACACTCTTATTGGCAAACTGCAATAAGGTTTGGTCTCTATCTCTTTGCTCTAAATCACCGTGTAGAGCAACAACGCTAAAGCCGTCATTCTTCAATTGCGCAGCAACATCTTTGGTTTCACGCTTGGTATTACAAAACACCACAGCACTTTCAGGGCGGTATTGCAGCAGCAATAACTTCAACGCTCGCATGCGGTCGTTGTTATTACCAACCTCATAGAAGTGTTGTTCGATGGTGCTTGTTGCATGAGTCGAAGCCACTTTAACCAATACGGGTTTGAACATGATCTTATCTGCAATAGACTGGATCTGCTCAGGGAATGTCGCACTAAACAGTAGCGTCTGGCGCTCTATCGGCATACGCTCCATGATGCCTTCAAGCTCAACCTGAAAGCCCATCTCTAACATACGGTCAGCTTCATCGAGCACTAAAGTATGTACATTGTCTAGATCTAAGCGGCCGCGATCTAAGTGATCGATAATACGGCCTGGCGTACCAACAATAATGTGCGCGCCATGTTCTAATGAGCCAATTTGTGGCCCCATTGGTACACCGCCACAAAGGGTCAGTACTTTAATGTTATGGATACCACGAGCAAGTGTACGGATCTCTTTTGCTACTTGGTCAGCAAGTTCACGAGTTGGGCATAAAACCAGTGCTTGAATGCGAAAACGTTTAACGTCTAATTTGTGCAGTAAGCCCAAACCGAACGCTGCCGTCTTACCCGAGCCAGTCTTACCTTGGCCAATGACATCTTCGCCATTAAGAATGGCAGGTAAGCTTTGCGCCTGAATCGGTGTCATCGACTCATAACCCATCGTTTTTAGGTTATCGAGTAATTCAACCTTAAGGTTAAGGCTTGAGAATGGCGCTTGGCCATCGGTGTTTGGGACTGATTGAGTCAAAGTATCTTTCCTAAGTATTCACTGCTGTTTAGGGCCGTTTACCCTCTAGGACTCGATACCTTAATCAGGTTCATCAAATCGCGCTTGGCAGTGATAAAATCATGGTGACAAGGCTCCAAACCATCAGGAGCAAAAGTTGTCGTTTGCTATCGCTATAAATTATAGCGCGCTATTGTAGCAGTTATTCTTTTAGTTGCAGCATGTCGAATATAGGATAACTAATAAATATATCGCTATCGCAGCCTTTTACGGCCTTTAGCGCCGAGTTTGGTTAACTTGGTGCCTCTATTACCTCGGCCGCAATAGCCCTGATGTAAATGAGCAAGCTCCTAACAACAAAATCCTAGCCACAAAAAAGCTGGCTATGTTTGCCAGCTTAATATTAGTCGTATCGAGGATGATTGCCGCATCAAATTTGCCAAGAGTGCATAGATAGTGCAAACAACTAATGTCAGTTACAGATCCTCGCCGCGTAGTGTTGCGCTTAATCTATCAACCCACCAATCAACCGCATCTCTAGCATCGTCGGTTGAGTCAATCATGGTGCTAAAGTCTTTACCGCCCGCTTTTCGGTCAATCACAGCCACGATAGGCTTACCCGTTTGCGCATCGCTAAGCATAAGCTCTATCGTCGCACTACTCACATTGGTATGCTCGCCAGTCACTACCTTTGAAATACTTGAGATCCCAAGCCCAAAAGGCAAAATACTGCTAGTGACGGCTAAAATTGGATTCGGGGTTTCAATATTGGTTAACGCCACGCTGACTCTAAGTGTTTTAGGCGCTTCACCTTTAGCGAGGGTTTGCTCCAGTTCAGTTTGGTTGATGATCTTAAAACGCTGACTGGCTTTTTGCTTAATTTTACTGATTAGATAACGTGAAACCTCAACAACATCCTCATCATCTAAGTTGTCGTAACGGGTTTTATCATCTAAAACTAACCAAGCTTGGTCAACGATGACGCTATCGTACTGACTAAGGATTTGATTAAGGTCGCTAACACTTTTTATTTTAGGTTGCGCCCAAATAAGGTCACTTCCACCGTCAGGGCCGGGTCGAAAATCGTCAAATGAACTAAACATCTGCGAGTTTCTATAATCCTGGATGGTGCCACAACCTGTTAGCAATAAAGTCAAACCCAGCAAAAATAGTCGTGTCACAGTCATGGTCTTTACTCACTTTAAGTCGATGCTAACCCGCCTGTTAGCAAATAATGAGCAAAGTTTACACCAACACACCAATAAAACACAGTAGAGCACACAACATGACAAACAGCACAGTACACAACCGTACACTCGCATTCCCATCTAAAAAGGTTGATCTATGGTTCAGCGACTTCGATTAATCTGGATTAAATACACCAATAACTGCACCGCTGGCTTTTTTAGCCACTTTTTCTTCTGTTTGTTGCTCACGATAATCGCACTCAACACACTCTACGGTTTCAATACCATTTTCTTTAAATAACACGATTGATTCTTTTGCTTGGCACTTCGGGCATTTAGCACCTGCTACAAAACGTTTCTTCACTTTTTTAGTTGTTGTCGTTGTTGTCATGATTTAAATTCCTTTACACATATGCCTAACATTTTGCCACAAAAGCTGCGTCATGACCGTACTTTTCTAGGATTCACCATAGAAGTAACCATGGGTTCTAAGCTATTATCTGTCCCCAATATTTGCTGTTACTCTGACATAAAGCCGACCTCAATGATCACCATCACTCAAGCTCAACTCGTTCGTGGCTCGAAAACCTTGCTCGATGAAACTTCATTAACCGTCTACCCTGGCCACAAAGTCGGTCTGGTTGGAGCAAACGGCAGCGGAAAATCTTCATTACTTGCGCTTATCTTGGGCAAAATCCATCTTGATAAAGGTGAGTTTACTATGCCTAGCGGTTGGCAGATGGCCACTGTGGCGCAGGAAACACCCGCACTTGACGTCTCAGCCATTGAATATGTCATTGATGGCGATACAGAATACCGCGAACTTGAAGCACTGCTACATGCTGCACAAGAGGCCGACGATGGCCATAAGATTGCGCTCTTGCATGGCAAAATTGATGCGATTGGCGGTTATGCCATTCATTCTCGCGCCGCAAGCTTACTCGCCGGCCTAGGCTTTAGTGAGCAAGAGCAGCGCAATCCAGTTAAGAGCTTCTCGGGTGGTTGGCGTATGCGCTTGAACTTAGCTCAAGCACTATTGTGCCGCTCAGACCTACTGCTTCTCGATGAGCCAACCAACCACTTGGACTTAGATACCATGTATTGGTTAGAGGGCTGGATTAAGGCTTATCAAGGTACGCTTATTCTTATCAGTCACGACCGCGACTTTATCGACGGCATTGTCGATGAAATCGTTCATGTCGAAAATACTAAGCTGAACTATTACAAAGGTAACTACACCTCCTTTGAGCGCGTGCGTGCAGAACGGATGGCGCAGCAACAAGTGGCATTTGAACGTCAGCAAAAAGAGCGCGCTCATATGCAGTCTTTTGTTGACCGTTTCCGTTATAAAGCCAGTAAAGCTAAGCAGGCTCAAAGCCGCTTAAAAGCGCTTGAGCGTATGGCCGAGCTCTTACCATCACAAGCTGATAGCCCTTTCCACATGGCTTTTAGAGAACCTGAAGCCCTACCCAATCCTCTGGTGACCATGGAGCAAGTCTCTATCGGTTACGGTGAAACTGAGATCCTAAAAAAGGTACATCTCAACCTTGTTCCTGGTGCTCGTATCGGTTTATTAGGTCGCAACGGTGCGGGTAAGTCGACTCTGGTAAAGCTACTGTCGGGTGAGCTGTCACCGATGAAAGGCAAATATGAGACTAACCCAGGCTTAAATATCGGCTATTTTGCCCAGCACCAGCTGGAATTTTTAAGCTTAGATGACTCACCACTGCAGCATATGGTGCGCCTAGCCCCAAATACCAAAGAGCAAGAGTTACGTAACTTTTTAGGAGGCTATGGCTTTAATGGTGATATGGCTTTAGCGCCAGTTAGACCTTTCTCTGGTGGTGAAAAGGCGCGTTTAGTATTAGCGCTTTTGGTTTGGCAACGTCCTAACCTATTGCTACTCGATGAACCGACCAACCACTTAGACTTAGAGATGCGTCATGCGCTAACCATGGCACTACAGACCTTCGAGGGCGCAATGATTATCGTCTCGCACGATAGACACTTATTACGCTTAAGCTGCAGCGACTATTACTTAGTCGACCAAGGCGAAGTAAAAAGCTTTGAAGGTGACTTAGATGATTACCATCAATGGTTGCTTGATGCGGCAAAAACCGCAGGCAAAGAGGAAGACAGCGACGCGAGCACGCCGATTCAAGATAAAAAGCAGCAAAAGCGCTTAGAAGCCGAACTTAGACAAAAGCTGTCGCCACTTAAAAAAGTGCAGACTAAGCTGGAGAAAGAGCAGCAAAAAGCCAACGACCGTTTAAAAGAACTTGAAGGGATGCTAGCTGACACCAGCCTTTATGATGCCGATAATAAGGCTAAGCTTACCCAAGTGTTAGCCGAACGAACCACGCTTACCCAAGGGTTAGAGGAAAGCGAAATGGAGTGGCTAGAGATCCAGGAAGAAATTGAAAGTATTGAACAAGGTGTTCGCACTGAAATCTAACAAGAACCATAATTAATACCATTGAGTATAAGGGAAGCATTGCTTCCCTTTTTATTTGTCATACCATAGGTATCAATCTTCAACGATTATTTAGGCAACTGAACTTAATGACATTAGTAGATAACCTTCCCCCCAGCTTGTGGAGCGATTGCGATGCCATCTATGAGCAACACCAAAGCCTGTGTTTGCAGTTACAAGATGCCCACCAGCTCAACGTCAATCTATTGCTATTAGCGATTTGGCTCGATAAACAGCAGCACACTCTTGCGTTACCTCATTGGGAGAGGCTGCAGCAAACGATGTTTACATGGGAACAAAAGCTCTTACTGCCCTTTCGAAAATTAAGACGCCTAGGTAAAAACCAGCTTGAGAGTTCGGAATACCAACAGATGCTAAGCGTAGAGTTAATGCTAGAGCGTAAGTCTCAGGCGATGATTTCTAACACACTGCAAGCTATGCCATTAGAGTCGAATGACACAGGCCAAGGCGCAAATAATGTAAGCGACTATCTGAGCATATTTAACCTCAAAAGCGCTCACTATCCCTCATTGCAACTCAAAAGCGAGTAATACTCGCCGTTTTACATAACATGGTAGTTATGTTGTTAATCTCTCAGCCAACCGCGTCGCGTTTCTTGCGGTCATACCGTAAATAGACAGCTGTGGATTCGCGCCTAAGCTCGTCGGGAATATTGAACCATCCATCACCGATAGATTATCGAAGTAGTGCGACTCACCAAAGCTGTTCACCATCGACATGTTAGGATCTTCTCCCATTGGGCAGCCCCCCATGACATGCGCTGAGGCGACAACCGTTTTCAGTGGTGCGAGATCCATATTCTTTATGGCTTTCTTGGCCTCATTCCAGCTCGAAAGATACGGCATGCCTTGACTAATAGGCAGTACTTGCTGCGCACCTGCGGCAAATTGCAGCTCTGCCATACTCGCGTAAGCTCGCCTTGCTGCACGCCAAAAAGCTTCTGTGAGCGGGTAATCGAGTGTAAAGCCATGCTCGGTCAATTTAACCTGCCCGCCTTGGCTGTTTTCATGATAACCATCGCGAACCAATGCGATGGTCACTTGCAGTTGATTGAACTTCTCCATTAAATCCGCGTGACTTTTGCCATAACCAATGGTTTTTGAAGCGATCAAAATTGGATGAATTGGCGGGACTTCAAGCTTATAACCGAGTTCACCATCCGCGCCATTTTGCCATACAAACTGATCTGAATAGATGGATTGTGGTGCACCGCTGTGGCCATTAATTGGATCGCTAAACACGGCCCCGCTCAATAAGGTCGGATGTAGGAAAGTACGTTTACCAATAATTTCATGGGGATCAGGCAACTTAGATCGCAACATGATGGCCGGAGTATGTATGGCTCCCGCCGACAAGATATAATGTTTTGCCTTAAACATCAGTTCAACCGGTAACGGCTGCATGTTGCTATCAACCGCTTGAGCTTTTACCGCAAAAATTTTGTCATTATGATGCTCAAGTTTCATCACTTTAGCTTGACTCACTAACATCGCACCGCGATCGAGCGCCGCAGGTATGGTGGTGACCAACATCGACTGTTTAGCATTGACTGGGCACCCCATGCCGCAGTAACCGGTATTCCAACAGCCTTT
This sequence comes from Shewanella sp. 30m-14, assembly GCF_052977125.1. Taxonomy (NCBI): domain Bacteria; kingdom Pseudomonadati; phylum Pseudomonadota; class Gammaproteobacteria; order Alteromonadales; family Shewanellaceae; genus Shewanella; species Shewanella sp. 30m-14. The sequence goes on from NZ_JBRILW010000002.1 coordinate 276,926, forward strand.
AACATTGCGCTTTATGACGGTGTAGTCCCAACCGAGCGTTTCACATCCCTGCTTTAATGCTTGGTTATTACGGTTTGGATCATAGGCCCATTGACTAATGTTAAGCCGCCGCTCCATTTTCTCAAACCATGGATCGAGTTCCTGACGAGAAAGCCCCACCACAGATTTGGCTTGAGCCCAATATTCAAGTGCTGGTTCTGGCGTGCGGATAGACGTTGTCCAGTTAACCGTTGTTGAACCGCCTACTGCACGCCCCTGAAATATGCCAATAGCCTTATCGCTTGTCTTCATTCCAGCCGCTTGATGATACAGATCCGGATAGGCGACACGCTCTTCCATGACAAAGTCTTTCGAAGATTTAAGCGGGCCTCCTTCAACGATAATCACTGATAGGCCAGCCTCGGTGAGAATTTCTGCTGCGACCCCGCCGCCCGCGCCACTCCCCACAATCACAACGTCAGCTTCTAAAGTTTGGTTTTGAGTCAGCTTAGCTGCATTAATATGTGCCCAGCCAGACTCTAAGCCCGTTACAATAGGATCTTCAATGGCCACAAGCTACCCCTTACCCAGCGTGTTGATTAATAACATCAGTTCATATCCTCAAGGAAAGTTGGCTTGGCATAATGTAAGCGGCTCCAATGTTCTGGGTTGGAGTAATAACTCGCCATCACTAATTCTCGCAATCCTTGATAAGCTGTCACCATCATGTCGATGAAGCTTGTGCGCCAATTTTGTAGCATCTCAATCAACTCAGGCTGTTTACGTAACATCAAAGGAGTCATACTGCCGGTCAAAATCAATAGACCTAAGCGTCCTTCGAGCATTTCAAGTAGTTGTTCAAGTTCTGCCTGGCTTTCTTGAGGAAGAATAGAAATAGTGTGCTCGATGGCATCTAAGGTACGATTTATCGCGTCACGCTTTAGTGTGGCAACTTCAGGCAAGGCGCCATCTAAAAACACCGGCACTAGCACGCTAAATAACAATCGATGCTTGTCATCAAGTTCCTTATTAACGCGGACATAATCCGACGAGTAATAATTAACTCCCAGCGCTAAACAGGCTGTCCCTGCTAATGCGGTCATGATAAAAGTACGTCGCTCCATCGCGCCCTCTATTGTTATTAAGTACTTATAATTACGTGCTTATCATTGAGTGATTCTGAGTGTTTTAGCGCTAAAATATCCTCACTTACGCTGTCATTTAGATGCTGATTTACCCCGTCACTAAACGAAAAACTAAACAAATAACTAAACAAATAACTCCGCGAGTCACTTTAGCCAGTTATCAGCCTTACAGCTGGAAACAAAGTCGATAAATGGTCTGATTACAATCTATGCTACACTCTGCTCACAATAACAATTAAACACACGTTTTAATTTTCAGCAATAGCCAATTATTATGAAGCCAACTTTTTCACCCCCTTGGTGGGCTAAAAACCCCCATGTTCAGACGATTCTCCCGGCACTCACCAAAGTGGACAGACCACAGTTAGATCGCGAAAGATTAGAACTGAGCGACGGTGATTTTATCGATCTAGACTGGCAAGGTACACCTGAAAACCATCGAGCTATTCTGGTCATTATTCATGGCTTAGAGGGCAGTGCAGAGTCGCACTATGCACGTCGCATACTGACGGCCAGCAAGGCAATTGGTTTATGTGCGGTTGTGCATCATCACCGCAGCTGTTCAGGGGAGCTTAATAGACTCGCTCGTGGTTATCACAGTGGTGATACTCAAGATCTTCAAACCACTTTACAACATTTAAAAGCACACCATCCAAACAGCCCACTGCTAGCGGTAGGATATAGCTTAGGTGGAAATGTTTTAGTTAAGTATCAAGGTGAGCAACAGCAACAAAGTTTAATCGATAAGGCCGTTGCAATCTCTGCTCCACTGCAGCTCGGGTCTTGTGCGAACCGACTGGAAAAGGGCTTCTCCAAAGTTTACCAAAGCTACCTAATTAAACAGCTGCAACAGAAAATGCGCGGCAAGTTATCAAGACCAGAACTCGCAGCAGTGATGCCAATTAACCATAAAGATATTGAGCAGCTCAATACCTTTTATGCCTTTGACGATAAGATCACGGCGCCACTCCATGGCTTTAACGATGTCGAAGACTATTACACCCGCGCTAGCGGCTTACCTTATTTAAGTTTGATTGCGAAGCCAACGTTAGTTATACACGCTAAAGACGATCCGTTTATGACCGACGCTGTCATCCCAAGCAACAATCAATTGTCTAATCAAGTACAATATGAACTACACGATAATGGCGGCCATGTGGGCTTTATAAACGGTGGCAGCCCTTGGCGACCTAAATATTATCTTGAACAGCGTGTATTGAATTTTTTAACTTCAGCGGAAACCTCAAAATGTTAGTTCCTTACGAATCTTTGTCGCAGTTACCTAGCGATACCTTTGATAACCTCATCAAAGAATACCTTATCAGCCAAGTTGAAGATGGTAGCTTTTCCGGCGATGGTCAGCACAGCATGGAAAAGGCTATTGTTCAATGTAAAGCGGCCCTCAAACAAGGTATTTTAGTCGTAGAGTACAGCGAAGAAGAGGAGTCAATTGGCATTAGGCGTAAAGAGGATATTGTCATTCACAACATGAACTACCAGTAAGCTTAACCGTTGAACTTGCTTGAGCTTACTTTGACCTGAGTTTGACCTTAGCTAAGCTAAGCCGTATAACTGAAGATTCTAAGTACAGTATTCTTACCTGAGTCACTATGATTAGTCGCTGCTTTGGCTAACGTGCAGGTGATCGTTAACTATCTTTATTTTGGGTAAAAAAATGTCAGCGAAACATCCTATTATTGCCGTCACAGGTTCGTCAGGTGCAGGCACCACTACCACTACGACGGCATTCAATCATATCTTTAGACAGCTCGGCATTAATGCAGCAATTGTGGAAGGTGACAGTTTTCATCATTTTACTCGTCCAGAAATGGCGGTAATGATCCGCAAAGAGAAAACTGAAAATAGAAATATTAGTTACTTTGGTCCTGAAGCAAATGACTTTAATCGTCTCGAAAAGTGTTTTAGCGACTACAGTAATACTGGTCAAGGTGAAACTCGCGCGTACTTACATACCTTTGATGAAGCCGTGCCTTTTAACCAGATGCCAGGTACCTTTACCCAATGGCACCCGCTGCCTGAAAATACCGACATGCTCTACTATGAAGGCCTGCATGGCGGGGTCGCAACCGATGATTGCGATGTTGCGCAGCATGTCGATCTACTCATAGGTATGGTGCCAATCGTCAACCTTGAGTGGATCCAAAAAATCATCCGTGACACCTCTGAGCGTGGCCATAGCCGTGAAAAAGTCATGGACTCAATAGTGCGTAGCATGGATGACTATATCAATCATATGACGCCGCAGTTTTCCCGCACTCATATTAACTTTCAACGCGTACCAACCGTTGATACATCAAACCCATTTAGCGCTAAGAGTATTCCAACACTAGATGAAAGCTTTGTGGTGATCCGTTTTCGCGGTATTAAAAATGTCGACTTCCCCTATTACCTACGCATGATCCAAGGCTCATTTATGTCTCGGGTTAATACCCTTGTCGTGCCAGGTGGCAAAATGTCATTGGCGATGGAGCTCATTCTCACTCCACTAGTGAAAGATCTGATGGATAAGCGATTACAGTTAATCTCTCCAGAAAATGAGTAACTCAAAATTATATTAAGATTTGTTTAAGCCTCTCTAGGTAGACTGCTGCTTATCGGGATTTCAGGCGAAAGAACGATAAGTTAGCATTCCCTTGGAGGTAAATTCCCCCATCTTGATCTGTTTATTTCCTCGGGATTGCTAACTGCCCAATTTTCATGATTGATCTTCTTATTTCCTTTAAATCGCTAGCTACTTCCTCTAAAAATATTCCAAATAGTAAATTCCACCTTCATGCTTGATCTGTTTGTTTCTTTGGGATTGCTAACTGACCTTTCTACTCTATCTGCAAAAAAGTAAATTCCACATCCATGCTTGATCTGTTTGTTTCCTCGGGATTGCTAACTGCCCTTACTACCCTATCTTCAAAAAAGTAAATTCCACATCCATGCTTGATCTGTTTATTTCCTCGGGATTGCTAACTGCCCTTACTACCCTATCTTCAAAAAAGTAAATTCCACATCCATGCTTGATCTGTTTA